>NZ_JBBCQL010000056.1:0-21340 GCF_037149975.1 Chryseobacterium sp. VD8
GTTCAGATCGCAGAATGTATTGATCAGAAATTAAAAGAAGTGCAGGCCTTTGAAAGCATGATCTATTCTAAACTGAAATCAGAAGCGAAATTTAAAGTGCAGATGAGCCATCAGTTTTTAACGATGTGCAATTAACCAAAACACCAAAACATTCATATAGCTAAATTGTAGTTTGAAATTAGTTGGTACTTTTTCAAACAGAAAATCCCGGTTGAAAAACTGGGATTTTTTTATCGTTGATGGTTGTTATTTATTCATCTTCATGATATTGCCTCAATCGATTATCAAAATTTTCTTATATTTTTCGTGTGCAGAACTAATAATTTCAGGTCTTAAATTTTAACCACTGAAAATCAAAAATTCGGGCAAACTTTAATAAGCGTTAAACTCTAATTTCTAAAAACTGTTGTTGGTAGAAGCTATTATTTTATTTATTTCAGAGCTGACTCTTTCTATAATCCACTCTTGTTCGCTAGAAGATAAATCATTCCAGATATTATTATTTTCGTTAAAATCTGCTATTACATCTTCCAGAAATTCTGTTTTGATCTCAGAAACCCGAAGTGGATTATTCATATCTAATGTTCCTATTTTAGAGATGGCACTATTTAACCTGTTCTGTGTAATATAATTTCTCAATTCTTCTAGAATAAAAGACAAATCTTCTGTTTTAGAAGAAACATCCGGAATGAATGACCATTTTTGAGCTTCATGAAATTTATCCTCTTCATCAAATTCAGGATTTTTTAATTTAACAATTGGTCTTGATAATAAAGTGTTATCTGTTTGATTATAAGGTTTTATAACTACCCCTTCGATTAAATTATCTTGCAGATCCGGAAGGTTAAATTCTTTTGGAATAGTCGAGTTGATTCTGATATTGAAATTCATTGCTTCATTGAATTTTCCAATCAATAAAGGTCTTGCATGAAATATTTTAAATTGATTAAAATAAGCGAGTGAACTTTCATAATCCAGATAATATTTAGAATTTGAACCATTGTTCTCAATAGCAATATCAAAAGCGCAAAACTCAATGTCCGGTGTATAGTATACTCCAGTCTGAATTGCCTGTAAGTCATTTATGGCACTTACTTCAGGATGAGGATATTTGCCGCCAAAAAGCTCTCCGTAAACAATGTATTTCTCACCCTCTATTTCGTGGCTTAAATGTTCAAAAAGACGCAAAATATTATCTTCTAATTTGTTTACAACCAACTGGAAACCGAAAAAATCATCTGTCCAATTGAGATATTCTTTTCTTTTTGCAAATTTTAGACTACCATTATCATACACAAAGCTAAAGTTTGCACCATGTACTTTTTCCGTTACAACCCATTTTAATTTTTCCATTTGGGAAAAATCATGTTCATTCAGTCCCAGCTTTTTTAAACTATTAGGCATTTTTTCATACCCTGAAAATTCACTCATTATTTCCTGATTCTGCGTTTTAAATTTCTTTTAATATCCAAATTTACGCACTGCGTAAAATGCAATATACATATTATTACGTTTATTTCTTTTATATTGAAGAATGTTTTAGCCAATTTCAAAGGTAATTATTAAAGTCGCAAAAGAAAGCCATACGGTAATCTTTGGTAAATACAATAAAAAAAGGATCAGGCTTTTGATAATACGAAGAGTGTTAAAACAAAAAAGTCTCAGGTAAAACCTAAGACTTTTATCTGCAGAGAGGAAGGGATTCGAACCCTCGATACAGTTACCCGTATACTACCTTTCCAGGGTAGCTCCTTCAACCACTCGGACACCTCTCTTTGTATTTGAGATTGCAAAAATAGACTATTTTCCGGAATCTGCAAACTCAAAATGCAAATTTATCCGGAAATTTCTCCACAAAGGCTTTTGGAGAAGTTTTCTGCGAAGTTTCCTGTGTAATTTGGGTTGTCTATTAAATGCATTGCTTTGGTAATCGCACTTTCCGCCGTAATATCCGTTCCGCTGATGGCTCCGATTCTTGAAAAAATATTGCTGTTTTCATACTTTCCGAACGATATTCCTCCTGAAATACACTGACTTACCACCACGATTTCAGTTCCGTTATCCCGGATCTGCTGCAATGTTTCCACTGTTTTTTCACTGCTGAAAATAGTTCCTGAGCCAAAAACCTGAAGAATAAGAACCTTCATGGTCGGGATTTCTTTAAAGTGATTCAGGTTCATCCCCGGAAAAATTCTCCAGAAAATAACATCTTCCGAAATATAATCGTCTACATGAAATTCTGTATCAGGATTACAGCGGTAAAGATTATCTTTGATAATATTTAAATGTACTCCGGATTGCCCGAGAATAGGGTAGTTTGGACTTGCATAGGCATCAAAATACTCCGCAGAATATTTCAAAGTGCGGTTTCCTCTCAACAATTTATATTCAAAATAAATCGCCACTTCCTGAATAACCGCTTCGTCATTTTCATACAAACTTGCATAATAAAGACTCGTGAGAAGATTTTCCTTGGCATCGGTTCGTAAATCTCCGATCGGAAGTTGAGAGCCCGTTAAAATAACCGGCTTTTTCAATCCTTTCAGCATAAAACTTAATGCAGAAGCGGTATAAGACATTGTGTCTGTTCCGTGTAGAATTAAAAATCCGTCAAACTGGTGATAATTTTTCTGAATATAATGAGCGATAATTTTCCATTCTTCAGGTCCCATGTCGGAAGAATCCAGCGGTTTTTCAAAAGGATGTACAAAAACTTCGCATTCCATAAGCTTCATTTCTGGCATTTTTTCAAAAATATTTCCGAAATCAAACGCACGGAGGCTTCCGCTTTCATAATCTTTCTCCATTCCGATCGTTCCACCGGTGTATATCAACAGGACTTTTCTTTTCATACAGGACTTTTCTTAGATTTTTATCCTCCATTCGCAGGATTCCTCAAATTTACGTTAATTTGCAAAGATTTGAAAATGAATGAAAGATTTACAGCGAACTTTTGAGTATTTAAAGCAGTTTTTAACGGAAGAAAGATTAAGTAAAATTGAGCATTTTGCGCCGGAAAGTTCAGATTTTATTCTTCCGGTCGTGGAAGATGTCTATCAGTTCAGGAATGCAGCGGCAATTGTACGTTCTGTGGAAGCGTGCGGTTTTCATAAAGTGGTGGCTTTGCAGGAAGAATACAGTTTTGAACCCAATCTTCGCGTTACAAAAGGCGCAGATACGTGGGTAGAAGTGGAAAAAATGCCGAGAAGCATGGAGTCTTTCCAAAACATAAAAGACAGAGGTTATAAAATTGTTGCGGTTTCGCTTGAAAATAATGCCAAAATGCTGCCCGAATACGAAATTACAGAACCGATGGCTTTGGTTTTCGGGACGGAAATGGAAGGCGTTTCTCAGGAAATTTTGGATTTTGCGGATGAAACTCTGGCGATTCCGATGTATGGTTTTACCCGAAGTTTTAATGTTTCCGTAGCCGCTTCTATTTGTATGTATGAACTGAAGCAGAAATTATTGAAATCTGATATTGATTATAAACTGAATGAAGAAAAACTCCTGAGGATGAAAATCCGTTGGGCAGTAAACTCCATAAGAAGCGGACAGCAGATTTTTGATAAATATTTGAAGGATAATGATCTTGAATTATGAGATTAACGGTGCTTTTCGTAGTTCTGATAGTAATAGGCTGCAATAAAAAGACTGATAACATACCTCAAGCTAAAATTGCTGTTGATACTTTTTCACAAAATCTCATTGAAGAAGAACCTGAAGATACCACAACGGTTTCCTTTTCAAAAACTTTAACCGGAAACGGATATTCTTATACGTTAAAAGGAAGACAGAATATTAATGATGGAATCAATTTTAAATCAATTGATATTTTTCATCAGAAAAAACTTCATCAGAGAATTATTTTTGATACGGTTTCTGTTTTAAATGAGTCTGAAGCGTATTTTAATGTAAGTCAGGATGTAAATTTTGACGGATTTAAGGATTTGGAAGTAATAAATCAGATGGGAAATTACTGGTCTTCATCAAGTTTCTGGCTGTACAATAAAAAAACTAAAAAGTACGATTATTACAAGCCAATGGATACGATTATTAATCCTGTAGTTGATAAAAAAAATAAAGCAATTACATCAACTTATCATGTCGGTCCGGTAAACTATTACTATAAAGTATATGAGTGGAAGCATAAAAAGCTAACCATGACCCATTATCAGGAAGATGAAGATAATGGTTTCTAAATCATCTGATTATAATTCCACGCGGCAACAAAAATTCCGGCGGTCTCTGTTCTCAGTCTCTGATTTCCCAAAGAAACTGCTTTGATATTATTTTCAGCTAAAAAAGAAATCTCTTTTTCCGAAAAATCGCCTTCAGGACCAATCAGAAAAGTGATATTTTGTAATCCGGGAATCTTATTGAGTTCCATTCTTTCTAAATTCTCGTGGCAATGCGCAACAAATGTATGTTCGGGATAAATATTTTTAAGAAAATCCTGAATTTTTATTAAATCATTAATAACAGGAAAATGAAATCTTAAGCTCTGTTTAGATGCAGCAATTGCCTGTTTTTTAATTTTATCCAGATTGATATTTTTACGCTCTGTTTTTTCCGTCTGTAGAAAAGTAATTTCAGAAATTCCCATCTCGACCGCTTTTTCAACAAAGAATTCAATCCGGTCAATATTTTTAGTCGGAGCTATCGCAATATGAAGTTTCGGACTGAAATCTGGAAGATTATTTTTAATCTCATCTACTTCAATATGGGCTTTTTTACCTTCAATCGTCAGTTTTCCGGAGGCAAGATTTCCTTTTCCGTCTGTTACATGAATGGCTTCACCGTTTTTCATCCGAAGAACTTTTACAATGTGTTGTTGTTCTTCATCGTTAATCGTTACCACATTTCCTTCAATTTCTCCGTAAAAAAGTTTCATATTTAAATATTTAGAATCTGCCTGAATTTTTCTAACTGACTATTAAAAATAAGTTTCATTTTCGCTTAAAAATGCCACTCCTGTTTTTATCGTTGTATAAATATCGCCTTCACAATCTCTGTAGGAACAGGTGTAAATTTCCTCAATCCATTTATTATTCATGAAAATCAAATTCAGATATTCATTTTTTCTTAAATTATTTTTGATGGATAAATAATCTCCCTCTTTCGGTTCATATTCAAAACTGAAAACATTTTCTGCATTGATCTGTTCAATAATTTCTTCCTTAATATTCTGAACATATCCCGTTTCTGAGCTTGCCGGAAAATAATCGGCGAAATCCTCCGATGCTTCATTCTTACCCGTCACCGTTTCTAAAATCCAGTAATATTTGGAGTTTTTCTTAGAATGTTTGCCAAGTATTTTTTCCTCTAACAGTATTTTCATAAATCGTATTTTGCGGTTGCTGAAGTTCTAAGATCAGTAAATTCTCCCCGCTCAAATTTTAACTGAGCAACCATCGCAATCATCGCTGCATTATCCGTTGTATATTCAAATTTCGGAATGTAAATATTCCAGCCCAGTTTTTCATGATTTTTCTGCATCGCCGTTCTCAAAGCCGAATTTGCCGAAACTCCTCCTGCAATCGCCACTTCATTAATATTTAAATCTTTGGCTGCCTTTTCCAGTTTGTTCATCAGAATTTCAATAATCGTTTTCTGTACCGAAGCACAAAGATCATTCATGTTATTTTTAATAAAATCGGGATCTTTTTTTACCTCTTTCTGAATAAAATACAGCACAGAAGTCTTAATTCCGCTGAACGAATAATCGTAATTTTCTAATTTAGGTTTATTGAATGTAAAAGCATCCGGATTTCCTTCTTTAGCCAGTCTGTCTATAATAGGACCTGCCGGATAATCAAGATCGAATATCTTCCCGATTTTATCAAATGCTTCTCCTGCTGCATCATCAGTAGTTTTCCCGATGATTTCCATATCGAAATAATCTTTCACCAGAACAATCATCGTATGTCCGCCGCTCACGGTAAGACATAAAAAAGGAAACTTTGGCGGCACAGGATTTGCATCCTCGATGAAATGGGCTAAAATGTGCGCCTGGAGATGGTTTACCTCAATAAGCGGAACATCCAAACTCATTGCCAAAGACTTAGCAAATGACGTTCCCACAAGAAGAGAACCTAAAAGTCCCGGTCCACGTGTAAATCCTATCGCAGAAATTGCATTTTGTTGTATATTTGCTTTGGTTAAGGATTTTTCAACAACGGGGATAATATTTTGCTGATGCGCACGCGAAGCCAGCTCAGGAACCACACCGCCATATTCTTTATGGATCGCCTGATTCGCTGCAATATTCGAAAGAATAGAATTTCCCTTGATGATAGCTGCTGATGTATCGTCGCAGGACGATTCAATACCTAAAATTATAGAGTCGCTCATAATAATGGCAAAGTTAGAGAATAATAACGAGAATGAGAACAAAAAATCAGTAGCTGGTAACTTAGGTAATCAGGTACAGAAAGCTGTTGAAAATGCGGAAGGTGTTGTAAAAGAAACAGTTAAAGAAGCGTCAGAACTTGCTTCAGATGCAATTAATCATCCCATTGAAACGGCTGAAGAGTTTGGAAAACAGGCGGTAAAAGACGTTACAAGTTATTCATGGTGGGCAAAACTTTTACTGATTCTCTTCTGGCTGGGTCTGGCTTTGGTTGCCGCTATTTTTATAATCATTAATCTCCCTTCCACAAAACAATGGGCAGCAGATCAGGCGTTACAAATTGTTAACCGCGACTTTAAAGCACAAATGTCAACCGAAAGTGTTGAGGTTAATTTTTTCGGAAATGTAAAAATCAAAGGATTAAAAATAAAAGATTATAAAGGATACGATTTTATTCAGTCCAAAGAATTTATTGCCAATTCCAACTGGCTTTCTTTAGCCTCCAATATCACTAAAAATAATTCGCTGAGTTTCAATTCTCTTACGTTAAAAAATGCGGATGTAAAAGTGATTACATACAAAGGCGACAGTATTTCAAACTTCATCCGTTTTACCAAGCTGTTTGACAGCGGCAAAAAGAGAAACCCCAATAAGCCTCCGTTTCAACTGGACTCGAGACTGCAGATTCTGGATTCTAAAGTTTCCATCGTTAATCTGAATTCTCCGGGCGAAAAAGGGAAGTGGTTAACGGCAACCAATTTTAACCTGATTGCTCCCAATGTAAAAGTAAACGGAAGAAATATTTCAGGAATAATCAATAATATGTCTTTCACCACAACAAGATGGGGAAAATCTCATTTTGTGGATACTTTTTCTACCGAGCTTTCCATGACGCCGGAATATCTTTTCCTGAAAGACCTTACTTTAAATACAGATCACTCGCTTTTACAGGGAGATATTAAATTTAACCTTCACAATGACGGTTCTTGGGCAGATTTTGCAGATAAAGTAAAATGGGACATGAACTTAAAACAGGGAAGCCAGTTAAGCGGATATGATATCAGTTATTTTGTGACCAACTGGGATAATTTTAAGCCTTTCAATATTTCAGGGAAAATGACAGGTCCGCTGAATGATTTTAAGCTTGATAATTTTCTCATCCGAAATCCTGATGTAAATATTGCCACCAAAAAAATGAAGGTGAATAAACTGCTGAAAGGAAACTTTTTAATTGAAACCAATGATCTTTCTGCGGACTTTACCTATAAAGATCTAAAAGCAATGATGCCTTCATTTATCGCTAAAAAAATGAAAAACTTCGCGGATGATTTCGGAAAATTAAAATACAACGGAACTGCAAGTGTAAATCCGAACCGCGTTTACGTTGCAAACGGAAATCTGATGACGGGAATCGGGCAGGCAAAAATCACAAATTTTTCTTTAACGGAATACAGCTCTCCGATGCCGAAATATGCCGGAATAGCCGAAGTAAAAGATCTTAATACTTCCGTGATTACAAAAAACAAATCGGTAGGATTAATTTCTGGGAAGTTCAATATCAACGGGCAGAGTTTTGATGTGAATACAATGAAACTGACGACGAAATCACAGATTTCCAGCATAGAGATCATGAATAAGGAAATCAATAATCTGTATCTCGACGGATTATTGGATCATAAAAAATACAACGGACTCATCACCGTGAATGATGAACAGGCAAAAGCAACCATAAAAGGATTAATTGATTTCAGCACTCCAAGAATTTCAATGGATGTGAATGCTGATGTAAATTATCTGAATATGAATTATTTTACCAATAAACCCGGAAACCAGATTGTAAGCGGAAAGGTGACTGGTAAAATGGCTATGTCTTCCATTAACGATTTAGCGCTGGATGTAGAAGCCAGAGGAATTAATTTTGCAACAGCAACCCAGAAATACTCCATCCCGAATGCAAAAGTGAAAACCTTTGTGGAAAACGGAGGCAGAGTAATTGCTGTGGATGCTCCGGGAGCAGTGAACGGAAAAATTTCAGGACGATACAATCTTGGCGATCTTGCGGGAATGGTAGAAAACGGACTCAATAAAATTCTTGTGGGACCTGCACCGAGAAAAATATACCGCGGACAGAGTTTTGCCATGAATTTTGATGTTCAGCAAGGTTTGGTAAGCTATTTCTTACCGGATCTTAAAATTCCGCAGGGCGCAAAAGCGGAAGGGCAGTACGACGGAAATTCCAATAACCTGATCCTGAATCTTGATGCGGCTTCACTGAAATATATCATGACGAAAACTCAGGAGATTACAGAAGCAGACAAAGCTTTGGCTGCTGCGAATCCCGAGTATAAAATTAACGAAAGAGATAAAATTACCAGAGACAGCGCAATGGTAGACAGCGTTATGGTAAGAATCAATACCGCGAATCTTAATGAGCAGATTTATGCTAAAATCAACAGGGTTTTATACAATAAAAATGTCCTTAAAGATATTACGTTAAGCGGAAGAAATGAAGATAATACCATTCTCCATCTCGCAACAAAATTTAAACACGGAAGTCCTGAAGATGAGCTTGATGACAATCTGAAAGAATACGCGATCAACGTCAATCAGTCTACCAACGCAGGAGGCGATTTTGTTTTCAGATTTGAACCAACTGAGGTGAAGTTTAATGATGTAACATGGGCTATTGATACCAGTCCGGAACTTAATCATTCCATCACTTACCGTAAAAAAGAAGGCGATTTTGATATTCAGAATCTCCGGATTTTTTCAGACAACAGTGCATTGTTTATAAAAGATGCCCAGTTTAAATCTGCCAAGGATTTTTATGTAGATGCGGAAGTGGATAATTTTGCCATCGAAAAGTTGCTGGAAATGCAGGCAGGAGGAAATTCTATGAACATTAAAGGTCTTGCAAACGGAAGTGTGAAAATTAAAATGGACAAAAACACGCTGCAGCCTTTGGTAGATATGACGATCGATGATATCATGATGAACGGAAACGACATGGGAGATATCACCATTTCTGCAACCAACAGTTATTCCCTGAATGTTTATGATGTCGATATAAAAGTAAATTCCGCAGGGATTATCGGAAACAACAGTCTTCATGTAACCGGAACGGTAAATAATAATACTGAGTCGCCAATAATCGATCTTACCGCTGAAATGCGCGATTTTGATGTAGCCTTTGCCCAGCAGTTTGTGACTTCGGTTTTTGGAAATCTGAGAGGAAAAGCAACCGGAGACCTTAAAATTTCAGGAAAATTCAGCAATCTGGACTACAGTGGCGATATTGCACTTAAAGGATTCGGACTGAAACTCTTGTTTACAGGTGTTGATTATTCTTTTGATGATACTGTAATTCCTTTAACCAAAGGTTTAGCGATTCTTAACAGTGTTGAGGTTCATGACGGAAGAACCAATTCAAAAGGAAATATTTCCGGTGCGATTCAGTTTGAGACACTCTCTTCGATGGGAGTCAACCTCGTGATGAGAGCAGATAATTTATTAATGCTGAATACTACCCAGAAAGATCTGGATTTATTCTGGGGAAGAGTTTACGGGCAGGGAGATTTATACGTAGACGGACCTGTTTCCGGTTTAAGTATTTCCACTCCTAACATGAAAGCTTTAAGCGGAAGTACATTTACATTCAACTCAGGCTCTACTTCTAATGTGGAAGAATTTAAGATGCTGAGATTCTTAAAAGAAGGAAAAGACGGTCTGGTTACTTTGGATGAAAAGAAAAAATCCGGAGCGAACATGAATATTGATCTTGCTCTGGATGTAGATAAAGGGACAACCGTAAATGTTCTTATTGGAGACGATGTCGGAAATATTATGGTAAAAGGAGCTGCTGAAAAGCTTCGTTTCCAGATGAGCCGACAGGGAAATATCGCCATGAACGGAACATATAAGGTAGATAACGGAACTTTTGTTTCCAAAGCGATTCTTAACAAAACGTTCCAGATTGAGAAAGGAAGCAGCATCCGTTGGGATGGAGATGCGATGAAGCCAGCTTTGGATATTACTGCAAACTATGTAAGAATGGTTTCCAACGCAGGTAAATATCTGAATATGGGAAGTCTGCAGCCTATCAGTATTCTGCTTCAGGCGAATATTACCCAATCGCTGGTTGATCCTAAAATTGATCTTGATGTAACTGCGTTGGATGTTTCCAGCCAGATTAAAGAAACGTTGGCTTCAAAGATGAGCCAGGAAGGTGAAAAAGTTTTACAGTTTGGATCTGTTTTACTTTTAAGTTCTTTTAATGTTTCCGACACCGGAGGAGTGAATGTAAATGCGGCAGATCTTGCAGAGACACAGGGATACAATTTGTTATTAAAACAATTGGGATCTGTTTTAAATACCATGAGCAACGAATTCCAGATCGACCTGAATTATGTAAAAGGAGATCAGTATTCCAATGTAGGGGACCGTGCAAATGCAGGAGTTAGTTTTGCGCTTTCACCAAGAGTAAAAGTAAAAACAGGATTGGGAATTCCGCTCACGAAAACCGAAAATACAGACGTTAATTATCTTTCCGGAGAAGGGACGATTGAGTATGATATTTCCAAGAAAAATGACGGAAGTCTTCTATTGCGGGGATATTCCAAACCTTCCAACATCGGAATGGTAAACGGAGCCGGATCAAACGGAACAGCGAATCAGGCATACGGAGCGGGTATTGTCTGGTCTAAGAGTTTTAATTCTATATTTAAAAAGAAGAAAAAAGATAAAAAACAAACGGCTGAACAAACTGAAATAAAAACAGATTCTGTAAAATCAGGGAGTAAATAATCAGAATATTTTAATGATTTTTGTCATATGTGTTAATTATTGTTAATGTTTGATATAATTTTTTTTGTTAAATTATTTTTTTTAAATTTGCAAAAAATATGTAGATTTTTTAAAGAAATTGTAATTTAACTAATATGAACTATCAACTGGACGAAATAGACAAGAAAATTCTTGATTTCTTAGTAGAGAACACAAGAATGCCTTTTACAGAAATTGCTAAGCAGATGGATGTTTCTGCGGGTACAATTCACGTAAGAGTGAAAAAGATGGAGGATGCAGGTATTATTTTGGGATCATCTCTTAATATAGATTACGGAAAGTTAGACTATCACTTCACCGCTTTTATCGGAATCTTATTAACCAAATCCAACAGAACTCAGGAAGTTCTGAAAGAACTATCTACTATTCCAAACGTAATTGAAGCTAGCGTAATTTCCGGAAAATATAATATTTTCTGCAAAGTAAGAGCTAAGAATACAGACGACGCAAAGAGAATCATCTACCAAATCGATGATATTCAGGATGTAATGAGAACAGAAAGTATGATTTCTATGGAAGAATACTTAAGCGACAAAAACAGACTGATTAACGCGATCTCTGTATAATCAAATTTTAAACGAATTATATAAAAGAACTTATGAAATCTCTCATAAGTTCTTTATTTTTGTAGTTATGGAAGAATATAGCTATTTTGACGAAGATCCGAAGAAAGGGTGGGGTTTCATCCTTGCTTTTGCGGCATTGCTCTTGTTTACGGTTATGGGATTCGGGATCGATCTTGATGAATATTTGCAGCACGAAACCCTGAATATTCCGGCTTGGTACGCCTACACTGTTTTCGCAATTGATGCTTTAATGGTGGTAAGTCTTGTGCTTATGTTTTTTTACAGAAAAATAGGCATCTTTGCTTTTCCTGCGTTATTGGTTCTGCATTTCTTCATGCACAACTATTACTTATCTACTTTCCTTTACACCGACGTTACCAATCTTTTCCTTTTTACAGGTTTCGGAATGCTGGCAATAATTCCGAAATGGAAGTTTTTTAGATAATTTAATAATACAATAAATTGAGAGCGGGCTTTGTCCGCTTTTTTTTATTGATGTAAAAGACTTCTTTTTTGTGATAGATAAATTTTCATCACAATTATAGACAGAATAGTCTGTCTGTTTCTGAAATTTTGTATTACCTTTGACTTATCAAAAACAAAAGAATGGTATCACCTAAAGAAAGAATCATAGAAACCACGTTTGAACTGTTTGCTAAACAGGGATATAATTCCACGGGAATAAATCAGATCATTGCCGAAGCAAAAGTGGCAAAGGCAAGTTTTTATCAGTATTTTAAATCGAAAGAAGATTTGTGTGTAGAATTTCTGAACGTAAGACATGATTATTGGTTTGGGGAGCTTAACAAATTTGTATCCGGAGAAAAAGATGTAAAATCAAAACTGATCGCTTCTTTTGATTTTTTAATAGAAATGAATCGGAAAGAAAATTTCAGAGGATGCAGTTTTCTTAATATTTTATCTGAAATTCCGACGGATAACCTAAAAATACTGTCTGTTATACAAAGTCATAAACAGGATTTGAGAGATCATTTTTCATCATTACTGGAAGATCCGGATCTTTCTGATCATGTCTATCTGCTTTTTGAAAGCTCAATTGTAGAAAGTCAGGTTTTCAGATCAAATGAATTAATAGAAAAATCGAAAAAAATAGTTAACAATCTAATACATTAAAAATGGAACAGAAACACCCACTTCCACTGTTCACTTTAGAGTCAGCCCTTGAAAAAATTCAGCTTGCAGAAGATGCATGGAACAGTCAGGATCCTGAAAGAGTTTCCAAAGCCTACACTGTAGACAGTGAATGGAGAAACAGAGACCAGTTTGTAAATGGCAGAGAAGAAATTGTAAAATTCCTCAGCAGCAAATGGCAGAAAGAATTTAATTATAAACTGAAAAAAGAATATTGGGCGCATGCAGATAACCGAATTGCTGTACGTTTCGAGTATGAATATCAGAATAAAGAAGGAAACTGGTTCCGTGCTTACGGAAACGAAAACTGGGAATTTGATGAAAATGGTTTGATGAGAAAAAGATTTGCAAGTATTAATGATTTAGCGATAAAAGAAGAAGACAGAAAGCTAAAATAATTTTCTTGGAATTTCGCAAGAAGTAAAGTTCTTTAAATTTTAACTCTGCTTTTAAGGTAAGAAAATGAGATTTTACTCAATCAGTTTTATCGAAGATGAAAATCCTTGTGCCTTAAAATGTCTAGATTCTGATAAAGCTTTGCTCCTTTGCGAAGATATCAACAAACGAAAAAGCATCCAAAAAGGATGCTTTTTTATTTATTTTTAAAAGAATTATTTATCTAAAATTCTCTTCACTGCTTCTTTCACGGCAGCAGAATCAATTTTATATTTCTTCATCAGTTCAGCAGGGGTTGCAGATTCTCCGAATGTATCGTTTACCGCGACAAATTCCTGTCTTGTCGGTCTTTTTCTTGCCAACATTCCTGCAACAGATTCTCCCAGACCACCGATGTAATTGTGTTCTTCCGCTGTTACGATTTTTCCTGTCTTTTCAACAGATTTTAAGATGATTTCTTCGTCCAAAGGTTTAATCGTGTGGATATTGATTACTTCACATGAAATACCTTCTTTTTCAAGCTCATCTGCGGCAAGTAACGATTCCCAAACCAAATGTCCCGTCGCAACAATGGTTACATCCGTTCCTTCCTGAAGCATAATTCCTTTTCCGATCTCGAAAGGCATATCTTCCGGAATGAAAACCGGAACTACCGGTCTTCCGAATCTTAAATAAACAGGACCTTCAAAATCAGCAATCGCCAGAGTAGCTGCTTTTGTCTGGTTGTAATCACAAGGATTGATCACCGTCATTCCAGGAAGCATTTTCATCATTCCGATATCTTCCAAAACTTGGTGTGTTGCACCGTCTTCACCCAAAGTAAGACCTGCGTGAGAAGCACAGATTTTTACATTTTTATTGGAATATGCAATAGACTGACGAATCTGATCGTAAACTCTTGAAGTGGAAAAGTTAGCGAAAGTTCCCGTAAAAGGAATTTTTCCTGTAATGCTCAAACCGGCTGCAAGACCCATCATATTCGCTTCCGCAATACCTACCTGAAAAAATCTTTCAGGAGCCTTTTCAATGAATTTTTCCATCTTCAAAGAACCGATAAGGTCTGCACAAAGCGCCACAACATTAGGATTTTTATCTGCAAGTTCAGCCAATCCGGCTCCGAATCCTGAACGTGTATCTTTTTTTTCTGTATATGTAAATTTCATTTTTTTCTAATTATTAATTAAGATTACTTATTACCAATTACTCATTACTAATAATTAATAATCAGCCGGAGCCTCTAAGTATAACTGTTTGAAAGCTGTTTCCAGTTGCTCATCATTCGGCGCTTTTCCGTGCCAAGCGTGAGTTCCCATCATATAATCTACACCGTAACCCATCTCTGTATGAAGAATAATAGCAACAGGTTTTTCTTTTCCGGTTTCAGTTTTTGCTTTTTCGAGAATGGCAATTACAGCTTCAAGATCGTTACCGTTTTTCTCTTCCAGAACTGTCCATCCGAAAGCTTCCAGTTTTGCATGAAGATTTCCTAAAGAAAGTACGTTATCTGTACTTCCGTCGATCTGTTGTCCGTTATAATCGATGGTAGAAATAATATTGTCTACTTTTTTGGCTGCTGCGTACATAAATGCTTCCCAAACCTGACCTTCCTGCAATTCGCCATCGCCGTGAAGAGAGTAAACCAAAGAGCTGTCTCCGTCCAGTTTTTTACCCTGAGCTACGCCCAAAGCTACAGAAAGCCCCTGTCCTAAAGAACCTGAAGCTACTCTTACGCCCGGAAGACCTTCGTGAGTCGTCGGGTGTCCCTGTAATCTTGAATCTAATTTTCTGAATGTACTAAGCTCCTGAACCGGAAAAAATCCGAATCTTGCCAAAGTAGAATAGAATACCGGAGAAATATGTCCGTTAGAAAGATAGAAATGATCTTCATTTTTACCTTCCATCGTGAAAGGAAGATGATAGTTCATTACCTTTCCGTAAAGGGCTGTGAAATATTCAGTACAACCTAAACTTCCTCCCGGATGACCGGAATTTACAGCATGAACCATTCTTAAAATGTCTCTTCTGATTTGTGTAGTAAGAGATTTTAACTCTTCAATACTTTTACTCATTATATAAGATTTATTTGTATGCGAATTTACAATTTTTTGATGGGTTACGGAAATGGAAAAATCCGCGCTGAAAAGTGCGGATTTTTATTATTTAAAAAGAAGTCTGTTTAAAGTTTTAATAGATTTCTAAATTTAAGTTTCAAACGCAAAGTCTTTATTTTCAGAGTTAACATTTTAAGATAAACAAAGTGAAGCAGATTTCATCTGTCATTAAGCGAACGCTTCATCATCCGTCTATGACGGAAATGTCTTTGCTCAACTTCTCAAAAAAATAACAGGGTTTCTTTGCGTTTAATAATTATATTTACTGTACTTTTTATTAACACAAAAAGAACTGTATTTGTCTGAAAATTATTTTTTAATTTGTTTCAACAGGTTTAAGACATTGATTTTTTTAAACAACCTTCAGATAAGATTTATGTTTTACCAACCAAAGCCCAATGAAAGTTAATAATCCATTCAGAACAATTAACTCTACCCCGATTCTGTAATCCGTATATGTTGTTACCAGATAATTGATAATGTACGTTGCAACCGGAGCTAAAATCGTTACCGCCAAAATTGAATATTTCCTTGAAATCTGAAACTTTGTGAAAATTCCGAAGGCAAAAAGTCCTAAAAGCGGTCCGTAAGTATAGCCTGCAATCTCCATGATGAGGTAAACAATCGATTTGTCATTCAACGCTTTAAAAACCATAATCAAAATAAAGAAAATGATCGTGAACGTTAAATGAACCTTCATACGAAGCTGTTTTTTCTCTTTTTCCGTTTTGTTTTTGTCTTCATTAAGATTCAAAAGATCTACGCAATACGAACTCGTAACAGCGGTTAAAGCGCCATCCGCAGAAGGAAATAATGCCGAAATTAATCCGATAATGAAGATAACGGAAATAATCATCGGGAAATGCCCCTGAAGTGATAAAGCCGGAAACAGATCGTCTCCCATGATATTTTTAATGTTACCCGCAGAATCTTTGAAACCGAAAATATTGGTTACCGTTTCTCCGTCTATTTTTCCATATTCTGCGCCGTTCTGCAAAGCAAAAAGATAAAGAAGACCTCCTAAAAACAGGAATGCCAGATTCACAAAAAGCAGTGTTCCTGCGAAAGTGAGCATATTTTTCTTTGAATTTTTAAGATTATCCACCGAGATATTTTTCTGCATCATTTCCTGATCTAATCCTGTCATCGCAATCGTAATGAAAATTCCCCCTAAAATTGTTTTCAGGAAAAAAGTTTTAGAATTCGGATCAAAATTGATGAAGTGGGTATAATTTTTCTGTTCTAAAATAGTATATGCTTCGCCTAATGATAAATTTAAATGGGATAAAATATAAATGATACACGCAATCAGACTGATAATCATGAATGAAGTCTGCAAAGTATCGGTAATCACAATTGTTTTTACACCGCCTTCAAACGTATATAAAAGCACCATTAACAGAAGAACTAAAGCGGTAACCCAGAAAGGAACGCCCAAACCTTCCAGAAGAAAAATCTGAAGAACGTTGACCACTAAATATAATCTTGCCGTTGCACCAATTGCCCTTGAAATAATAAAAAATATAGAGCCAATCTTGTGCGCTTCAACATTGAATCTTTTGCCTAAATAGGTATAAATCGAGGTAAGGTTCATTTTGTAATACAGCGGAAGAAGAATTGCGGCAACAATAAAATATCCGATGAAAAAGCCGATCACCATCATGTAATATTCGAATCCTCCGTAGATGTATTCAGTTCCCGTCATTTTTCCGACTGTTCCGGGAACGGAAATAAATGTTACCCCGCTTAAGCTGGTTCCGATCATTCCGAAAGCAACAAGCCACCATTTACTTTTTTTATTCCCGATAAAAAACGACTGATTATCAGAATTTCGGCTTGTAAAATAAGAAATAACCAAAAGTCCGATGAAATAGACAAAAACAAACAGCAAAAGAACAGTTCCGGAATTCATGCTTTAATTTAAATTTTAGCAAATATAGTTTATTTCTGTTCTGCCCAAAAAGAAAAAACCTTCAGGATATATTTCCGGAAGGTTTTATATGTAATGTTGAAGTTAAGGCTGAGAACTCAGAAGCTCAAACTTAATCTCAACCTTAGCTAAAAACTAAGCCTGTGTCTTATTTACCAGAACATCCTGAAGTTCTTCATGTTTCTGGAATGTAGCCTTGGCAAAAGGACAAAGCGGAATAATTGTTTTTCCGTTCTTTCTTGCAAAATCTACTGCCGCAAGAAGCATTTTTTTTCCAACGCCTTTTCCGTTGTATGCTTCTTCAACTTCGGTGTGATCGATGATGAATCTTTCTTCTCCAGCCCAGGTGTATGTCATTAATCCTGCATGGTTTCCGTCTATGAATGCTTCAAAATTTCCGTGTTTCGGGTCGTTGGTTTGTTTTACTTCAATCATATTATGAAAATTTGGTTAATATTTCTATATCGTTTGTAAGAATTTTATGAATCGGACACGCATCTGCAATGGCGTGAAGTCTTTTCAGTTGTTCATCATCAAGATTTGTGCCTTCAAAGCTGATGTCTCTTTTGAAAATAGCTCTTTTCGTTAAAGGAAAATTTTCCAGTTCCACTTCAACGTTTATTTTTTCTACGCTCCATTCTTTTCGGTCGATGTACATTCTCAACGTTGCCGCTGTGCAGCTTGCGAGGGAAGTGGCAAGAATTTCGAAAGGATTGAATCCTTTATTTCCGCCGCCTTTGTCTACAGGTTCATCCGTAATAAGGGTATTTTCTCCCGCAATAACTTCGGTGTAGTATTTTTCTGTTCCTAAACTTGCTTTTACTGTGATTGCCATTATTTTTTTGTATTGAATTGATAGCTCAGTGCGCCGGAAGGACACTGGTCGATTTGGTTTTTAAGTTCTTCAGCGGTTGCATTTTCAGGTTTCAGCCACGGTCTTTCTTTCGGGTTATACACTTTTGGAAGTGTTTTTACACAGACTGCAGCGTGGATACATTTTTTAGGCTGCCAGATGACGGTAATTTCTCCGTTTACATATTCGTGTGTTTCCATATCAGTTCTCATTTAAAGTTTTTTCTATTCGTCTGTCCGGAATCAGCCACAGGAAAGCCACGGTATAATACAACCCTACAGCAATATAAGGATAAATAAATGATACAATAATCCCTGAGACGTACAAAACAATGGATGCATTTTCCTTAAAACGGGAAGCAATGGCCTGTTTCAGTCTGGAATTTTCACCTTCAGCTTTTATGATGGCATTTTCCAGAATCGTATAGGCAATCGCACAAAGCACTAATCCGAAACCGTAAGTAGCCACCGGATTTTTGGCAAAATGAGTTTCCCCGATCCACTCTGTTGCAAAAGGCATTAAAGAAAGCCAGAACAGGAGATGAAGATTTGCCCAAAGAATTTTTCCGTTTACTTTTTTCACTGCCTGAAAAAGATGATGATGATTGTTCCAGTAAATTCCTACATACAGAAAGCTGAAAATATATGCCAGAAATTTCGGGATAAGCGGTTTCAGGCTATGCCAGTCGTTTCCTTCCGGAACTTTCAGTTCCAGTACCATAATCGTGATGATGATCGCAAGAACCCCGTCACTGAAGGCTTCTAATCTTCCTTTGGTCATTATTTGCGGATCGTATTTTTGAAATTTTCCACTTTATTGTTCAGCTCTTTCAGCATTTCAGGATTAATGACACCGCTTTCCAGATCAAAATTTTCATAAAATTTAGGAAGTGAAAAAGTTTCTTTGATATCCGCTCCGAAATTCGGGAAAAATATCTTTGCCGTGTTCATCACATTTCCGCCGCCGTAACCTCCCGGAGAAGTGGACATCAGAAACATCGGCTTGTCCTGAAAAACCTTCACGTTGATTCTTGAAGCCCAGTCGAAAACGTTTTTAAAAGCCGCACTGTACGATCTGTTGTGTTCCGCAAGCGAACAAATAATCACATCACATTCTTCTATCGCTTTCAAAAAATGGTGTGCTTCTTCCGGAAAACCTTTCTTTTCACGGTCTACGGAAAAAACAGGCATATCAAAATCATTAAGATCAATCAGGTTGATTTCTTCGTCCTTAAAATCTTTTAGAACAAATTTTACAAGTTCCCTGTTGATGGAAGTGGAAGAAGTGCTTCCTGCAAATGCTAATATTTTCATCACGTATGATTTTAAATTGTTATGGTTTTCTGTTTAAAATAGCTTTCGGAAGCGGTACATATTCGTTTTCATCTCCCGGAACCAAAGGAAAAGCATCGTGGTTCTGGTCGTGCCAGTTCACTTTTGCCTGATCGATCAGTTCTTTTTCGGAATTTACAAAATTCCAGAATATAAACCGCTCTTCTTCAAATGGTTCGCCGCCGAAAAGATAAACCGTTCCGTTTTCACTCATGTCAAATTCGCAGAGTTGGGTGTTTTTGGCTATCATCAGTTGTTTAGATCCGTAAGAATTTCCGTCAGTAGAAACAGTTCCGTCCAGAACGTACATGGCAGCTTCTCCGTAAAGATCTTTTCCGATGCTGATCTTTTTTGCTTCTTTGGTTTTAATTTCAATAAAAAACAGCTTGCTGTGAACCGGAACCGGCGATTTTTTTCCAAAAGCTTCTCCTGCAATTAATTTATACTGAATTCCGTCTTCTTCCCAAACCGGAATTTCATCTGCTTCAATGTGGTGAAATGTAGGTTCAGACTGTTCCAGATGTTTCGGAAGCCCTACCCAGATCTGGAATCCGTGAAGTCTTTTATCAGAATGTCGCAGATATTCCGGAGTTCTTTCGGAGTGTACCACACCTTTTCCGGCAGTCATCCAGTTTACGGCTCCCGGTTTTATTTCCAGAGCACTTCCGATGCTGTCTCTGTGAAAAATAGATCCTTCCAGAAGATACGTTAATGTTGAAAGCCCGATGTGCGGATGCGGCGGAACATCCAGGTTCTGATAATCTTTTAAGTCGGATGGTCCCATATGATCGATAAAAACGAAAGGTCCGACTGCTCTTTTTTCACGGAAAGGCAATAATCTTCCGACCAGAAAGTTTCCGATGTCCGCAGATTTTTCTTCTATAATAAGTCCGATGTTTGACATGATGTGCGTGATTTATTTGTATTAAATTTTTGTTTTACTTTGAATCCTTACATGAGGACTTTTGAGGTTGAATGTTTATAGATTCCCATAAACTACGATTTCTTCTGCGAATCTCAGTTTGGAATTGAACCATTTAATCAGATTTCGTAAAAATAATTCTTCATCCGCTGTTTCTACAGGTAATCTTGCGATCTGATTTACAATTTTTCTCATCGTTTCATTTTTATATCGGTTATGACCTGTGATGTCAAACGTTTCAGAATCGGCAGCTTTAAAAATATCAATTACATAATCAAAATCTTTAGATTGAATAAAGATGCCCCTGTCTGTTGGGATGTAATATTTTTCCAGACTGCTGTTTTCAGCCCATAATATAAATCCTATTTTATGAATTTGCTGATCTGGTGTTGCTGTAAGATATAAGATTTTTTCCTGAATTTTTTTCATGGCTTTCTCTTCATCATGCTTACAGATATGGTAATATTTTTTTGCAGTTTTATCGTCACATTCAGTTAATCTGCATATCGTATTAATTTTGTTGCGATGAAATTCCTGTATGCTTAATTCTACATCATTATTGTTTTTCTTCAGGAGTTTTTGGGCTGAATGTAAAGGGATGTTTATTCTGTTTCTCAGTTCTTTAATCGTATTAGTTTCCATATTTTATTTAATGGCTTGAAATAATTAGTAAATTATCCGGATATTTTCCGAACCATCGTCTAAATATATAAAATTAAGAAAAAGAACAGCTTGATGATGATTTTTAATTAAAATTAGGCACTAACATACAATGTTACACCGGTTTTTAATTAAAAAAGACAGCACTTTGCTGTCTTTTATTTTTTAGTTGCTTTTTAATTTTATTTTGTATTATAAAAAAATAAATCGTTTGTCTATTTACTT
>NZ_JBBCQL010000057.1:0-21116 GCF_037149975.1 Chryseobacterium sp. VD8
AATTGCAGGCGGACAGACGGTTCCCGTAGATCTTAATCAGGGAAAAAATTCTATAAAAGTTTTCGACCGGAATAAAAAATTATTATTCGATTCTGCTTTTGAGGTAAAAAAAATCAGAGGTCTTATCAATATCGCTCATCAGGATTATTATATCAATGATCAGTATTACGGATATAATCTTAAAAAAGATTCATTACTTTTGGCATTAGATAAAACCATCATAGACGGAAAACCGTATTTTGGAGGCGCAAGACGTTTCAGTAAGCTGTTTACCGATGATTTTTATTATAACGTAGACGAAGATTACGATAAAATTATCAAGAATATCCAGAAGGTAGAATCGAGATCGAAGATCTTCAGAAAACAGGATTACCTTAATTATTATAACGAATATTACAAGTTTTAAGTTTTGACAAAAGATATTACCAAAATTACGCCTTACAATACCGACGCTACTAAAAAGAGTCAGGTAGAAGATATGTTCGACAATATTGCACCGAAGTATGATCTTCTGAATCGGGTTTTATCCATGAAAATTGATGTGATGTGGAGAAATACGCTGGTGAAATGGATGAAAAAAGATAATCCGCAGGAAGTGCTGGATGTGGCTACAGGAACGGGTGATCTGGCGATTGCTGTGGAAAAAGGAACCGGCTCTAAAGTAATTGGTTTAGATTTATCGCAACAAATGTTAAATGTTGGCGTTATTAAAATAAAAAAACTTAAATTAGACGGCAAAATTTCCATGCAAAAAGGAGATGCGGAGAAGTTACTGTATGAAGATAACAGATTTGATGCGGTTTCCGTTGCATTCGGAGTTAGGAATTTTGAAAACCTTACCAAAGGTTTGGCAGAATTAAGAAGAGTAGTTAAAGATAACAAGAGTGTTTATATACTGGAGTTTTCAAAGGTTGAAGGGTTTATGGGACCATTGTATATGTTTTACTTTAAAAACATTTTACCTGCAATCGGCAGACTGGTTTCCAAAGATAACAGGGCGTATACATACCTTCCGGATTCTGTAAATGCTTTTCCTTACGGGGAAAAGATGAGACAAATTCTTTTAGATACAGGATTTAAAAAAGTTGAATATAAAAAACTAAGTTTAGGTATAGCCACAATTTATAAAGCAACAAAGTAACCTATGAATAAATTTTTATTAAGAGCACTGGTTTTAGCCTCAGTAAATGTTGCAGTTTTAGCAAACGCGCAATTCAGAACCCGAAACAGAATGGATAAGTTGGAAGACTTTGACGAACAGAAATTCAGTTGGGGTTTTTATCTAAGTGGTAACAGACTAGACTACCGTATTGTTCTCAATCCAAGATATGGGATGAACAACAATCAGAATCTTGTTACATCTAAAGAAAGCTACAGTTTCGGTGCAGGTTTAATTGCAAAGTGGAGACTGAATGACTTTTTGGATGTAAGATTGGAACCGGGGTTACAATTTGGGCAGAGACAGCTTACTTTCAATACGCAGAGCAACGACCAGTATGCTGCGGGTACTTTGACAAACGATCCTTTTATTCCGATGAAATTAACGGATAAAGACAAAATAAGAGATATTAAAACTACCCTTATAGACGTTCCGGTATTACTGGAATTCCACGGAAACAGATGGTACAATTCCAGACCTTACGTTGCAACCGGGGTAAACTATATCGTAAACCTTCAGTCTAATGCAACTTCTACAGACGACAATATGCAGCAGGTTTTCAGATCTACTACACATAACTTTGCATGGTCTGCAGAAATGGGAATCCAGTTTTACTTCAATAAATTTAAACTGACTCCTGCCGTAAGAGGAACTTTCATTATGAACAATGAAATTGTGGCAGATAATGCAACAACACCTCCTTACTGGACGTCCGCAATGTCTACTTTACACACAAGAGCAATCTTTTTTGTACTGAAATTTGAATAAAAATTTACTATAAAATAGAGAAAGGAGATACATTTTGTATCTCCTTTTTTGTTTCAGGGCAAAATATAGACCGTTTTATTTTTGTTAGTATTAATATTTTGTTATTTTTGCTAATAGTTAGAATATACAAAACCTGAAATGCTTCAAGATTTAGAAAACAATTTTTCAGAATTAGAAAAAAAGATTTTGCAGTTACAGAAAAATTACAAAAATCTTAGTGAAAGATTCTCGGAATTAAATGTTGAGCATGAAGATCTGAAGAAGAGATACGATGAAGAAAGAAGAAAAAATCAGGTATTAGCAGAAGAACAAAAAAATATAAAACTTTATTCAGCAATATCAGGAAATCCTGAACACAACCGATTGATGAAAAACCACATCAACAGGTTGGTGAAAGAAATAGATTTCTGCATTGCGCAGCTTCAAAACAGTGGATTATAATGGAAGTAAGAAGAATAACCATTAATATAGCCGGAAGAGTATATCCGCTGAATGTACCGGCAGCAGAGGAAGAAACCCTGCGCAAAGTCGGGAAGCAGATAGAGAATATGATTAAAGATTTTGAACAGAATTTCGACGTGAGAGACAAACAGGATGCTTTAGCGATGTGTGCCCTGAAATTGGGAACCAATGCTGAAGTTGTGTCTATGAACTACGATAAAACCATACAATCTACCAACGAAAGATTATTAAAAATTAATCAGTCGTTGAATAATGAAACAGGGAAATAGATTTTTTTCCCGAAAAAGCTGCCTACAATAATTCTAACACATTAAAGGTAAACTCAACGCTAAACAATTACCGAACAAATGTCCATTGAATGGCGTGCCGGTTCTCCGGATTACAGACAGTGGAAATCAGTTCAAATCGTGTTGATTAGGAGTTTACTCTCAATCTCTGGATTATTGTGGGCTTTTTTTATTTATGAATAGTAAGACAATTAAAACTCAATATAGATTATGACAACAGCCATTATAGTCGGCGTTATTTGTTTGGTAATCGGTGCAGTTGCAGGGATATTTTTCTCTAAAAGCTCGTTGAATACCAAAGCAAAATTTATTATAGATGATGCACAGAAAAATGCCGAAAACCTTATAGAAAAAGCTAATGTACAAGCTGAATCCATAAAGAAAGAAAAGAACCTTCAGGCAAAAGAAAAATTCCTTGAACTGAAATCTCAGCACGATGCAGACATTCAGGCAAGAGAAAAGAAAATGCAGGAGGTAGAAAAAAGAATCAAGGATAAGGAGCATAAGCTGAACGACGAGCTTAGCAAAACCGGAAAACTTGAAAAAGATCTGGATAAGCAAATCGCTGATTACGCTAAAAAAACAGAAATCTTAGAAAGAAAACAGCACGAACTTGATATTGCAACAGCGAAAAAAGTTGAAATTTTAGAAAAAATTGCCAACTATACCGCTGAAGAAGCAAAAGCTGAATTGGTAGAAACCATGAAGGCGGAAGCGAAAACAAGAGCTCAGGCGCACGTTCAGAGCATCATGGAAGAAGCGCAGCTTAATGCAAAAAGTGAAGCAAGAAAAATCGTTATCCAGACCATTCAGAGAATCGGAACAGAACAGGCGATTGAAAATTCAGTATCCGTTTTCAATATCGAATCGGATGAGGTAAAAGGAAGAATCATCGGTAGAGAAGGTAGGAATATCCGTGCTTTGGAAGCGGTAACTGGAGTGGAAATTATTGTAGATGATACTCCGGAAGCAATCCTTCTTTCATGCTTTGATCCGGTAAGAAGAGAAATCGCAAGATTATCCCTTCACAGATTGGTAACAGATGGTAGAATTCACCCGGCAAGAATCGAAGAAGTTGTTGAAAAAACAAGAAAGCAGATTGAGGAGGAAATTATTGAAGTAGGAAAAAGAACAATTATTGATTTAGGAATCCACGGATTACACCCTGAATTAATTAAAATCGTAGGTAGAATGAAATACCGTTCTTCTTACGGACAAAACCTGTTACAGCACTCAAGAGAAGTGGCGAATATCGCGGCAACAATGGCAGCTGAATTAGGCTTAAATGTAAAACTTGCGAAAAGAGCAGGTCTGTTACACGATATCGGTAAAGTTCCTGAGCAGGAATCTGAACTTCCTCACGCTTTACTAGGTATGCAGTGGGCAGAAAAATACGGTGAAAATGCAGAAGTTGTTAATGCCATCGGAGCGCACCACGACGAAGTGGAAATGACTTCACTATTGTCTCCGATCATTCAGGTTGCCGATGCAATCTCAGGAGCAAGACCGGGCGCAAGAAGACAGGTGTTAGAATCTTACATCCAGAGATTAAAAGACCTAGAATCTGCAGCATTAAGTTTCGACGGAGTTTCTTCAGCTTATGCCATTCAGGCAGGTAGAGAGTTAAGAGTAATGGTAGAAAGCGGAAAAGTAAATGATGAAGTAGCTTCTCAGTTATCTTACGACATCTCAGAAAAGATCCAGAACGAACTTACGTATCCTGGACAGGTAAAAGTAACAGTAATCAGAGAAACGAGAGCTGTAAATATTGCGAGATAAGAATCAGAAAAAGATAATTCATAAAAACCTTTCAAGAAATTGGAAGGTTTTTTATTTTTAGCAAAATTTAAAACTCCAAAATGCAAGAACTTTCCACGTCTTCGAAACTGAAGTACATTTTCTCGATTCCAGTTATCATTTCTGCGTTGGGCTACTTTGTAGACATCTACGATTTACTCTTATTCGGGATCGTAAGAATTCCAAGTTTAAAAGCTTTAGGGCTGAATCCTGATGTAGACGGAACATTTATTTTAAATGCACAGATGATTGGTTTACTTTTGGGCGGAATTTTCTGGGGAATTTTCGGTGACAAAAAAGGAAGGCTTTCTGTTTTGTTCGGTTCTATTTTAGTCTATTCTTTGGCAAATATTGCATGTGGATTTTTACCCTACTTCCCAAAAGAACATTTGGTGTATCAATATGCAGGTTTAAGGTTTATTGCGGGAATTGGACTTGCCGGAGAACTCGGAGCCGGAATTACCCTCGTTTCTGAAAGTCTGCCGAAGAATTTAAGAGCAATCGGAACATCCGTTGTTGCCGGTTTCGGATTAATGGGAGCCGTTGTAGCCCAGTTAACAGTAGAATTGGCGGGAGGATGGAATATTTCCTACATCATTGGAGGAGTTTTGGGAATTCTGCTTTTATTCCTCAGAATCAGTGTTTCCGAATCCGGAATTTATAAAACAATGGAACACAAGTCGGTTTCCAAAGGCAATTTCCTGTCGTTTTTCACTAATAAAGACCGTTTAGTACGATATTTAAAATGCATTGCAATTGGTTTACCCACGTGGTTTTGCATCGGGATTCTGGCTGTTTTAGCCAATCAGTTTGCACCGGAACTCGGAATTAAAGACCTTAATCCCGGAAAAGCAATTATGTGGGCTTACGTTGGAATTTCTGCCGGAGATCTGGCAAGCGGTTTTATTTCCCACTTTTTAAAATCCAGAAAAATGGCGATTTTCTATATGCTGATTTTTACCATTATCGGAGTTGTACTGATGCTTTTCGGAAATACGGATACCGAAACAAAATATTACATCTTCTGTGTATGGCTCGGATTGGGAACAGGATATTGGGCAATGTTCGTTACACTCGCTGCGGAACAGTTTGGAACCAATATCAGAAATACGGCAACTACCACCGTTCCGAACATGGTTCGCGGATTGGTTCCTGTAATGATCTTCGCCTTTGATCTTTTTAAGAAAGATTTTTCGGTAATTACAAGTGCGGCAATTGTGGGAATTATTGTTTTCGGACTGGCTTTCTACTCTTCATTAACGGTTTCAGAAACCCACGACAAAGATCTTGAATTTACAGAATAATTTCTGCTGTTTAAGAAATAATAATCTCAAATTTTCGTTATCAGTTTTAATAAGCCTAAGAGAATAAATAAATTATCAAAAATAATAGTAAATTATGCTCTGAATAATGAATATTTGTTTAACTTTGGAACGCAACTAAAACTAACGTTTAATATCAAAAACCACATCACAATGCAAAATTTTTTAAAAAAAGCAACAAAATTAAAAAAAGCGGATCTTAAAAACATTACAGGAGGCGTAAGCGGAACACCGGATCTTTCAAAATGCGGATGCAGTTGTTCAGGATCTGTAACAGGACCGTTTTACTGCGTTCAGTACATCGCTTGTCCGCAGGTTTATACCTGCAACGACGCTATATAAGAAATTATTTCAATTAGAAATAAACATTTCCACATTTAATACGCAAAAGCCTTTTGGGATCTTCCAAAAGGTTTTTGTAATTTATAAATGTGTGTTATGAAGTAAAAAATATTTTGGAGCTTTATCTCGCTTTCCGCACTCGCTATTTTCATTATTTGGGCTGCGGCAGCGAAGCTGCCGCAGCCCAAATAATGAAAATGAGCTCAGACAATTGCTCCAATCGAGGCTAGGATGGCAGGATTTCTCATCAATATCAGTCAAAATTCAAAATATACAGCAGACTTCCGATACTGATAAAAATCCATAGAAAAACAGCAAAAGCAAGAGGCTTAAAACCGATGGTTTTCAAAGTTTCAACAGAAAGAGTAGAACCAATAAAAAACAACGTTAAGTTTAATCCGGACTTCGCTAAAACAGTAATGGAGGAATTAAGCTCACCAACAAAAGGAAAATAAGTGTTAAGCAAAATAGCCAGAATAAAATATCCGATAAACTTTCAATCTGTAATCAAACATTATGGTTGTTGGCTTTTAGTTGACGGTTGATTGCTTTTTAATTATAATAGAATTACAGCATTAATAGCTGATAACAATCAATCAACAACATCAACGACTTTACAAATCCGAGAAATTTTTATCCTCAAGATGCTCAAATCTACTGTTTTTAGCTTCGCCGATTTTTTGTTTTGTATAAATACTGTTATTTCCTGAAAATAAATAAGAAACAATGCATGCAATCGCAACATAGATTCCGCATTCCGCTCCAAAAAGTTCAATTCCCATAAGCATACACGCAAGAGGAGTATTGGTTGCACCCGCAAAAACAGCCACAAATCCCATTCCGGCGAGCAAACCAAACGGAAGCGGAATAAATAATGACAAGGCACTTCCTAAAGCTGCTCCGATAAAGAAAAGGGGAGTCACTTCACCGCCTTTAAATCCTGCTGAAAGCGTAACGATGGTAAAAATCATTTTGAAGGCAAAATCATAAAGCGGAAGCTGTTTTTCAAAAGATTCTACAATGGTCGGAATTCCCAATCCGATGTATCTTGTAGTTCCTATTGCAAAAACGGCAACAGCAACAATGATTCCGCCCACAACCGGACGAAACGGAGGATATTTTATTTTAGATTTAAAAATAGAGCCTGTAAAATGAATCATTCTGCTGAAAGCTGCAGCGCAGATTCCAAATAAAATTCCTGCCAAAACACTGTATAAAATCGGTAAAAATTCAAGTTTTGGAATAAGTTCGATATGATAGTGTGTATGTTTTGCTTTCCAGAGATTGGTGACAAGATCAGCCAGAACCGCAGAAGTAAAAGCGGGAAAAATAGCATTATAACGAATTCGTCCCATCAGAAAAACTTCAAGTCCGAAAACTGCTCCGGCTAAAGGAGTTCCGAAAACCGATCCAAAACCTGCTGCAACAGCTGAAATTAGCAAAATTTTTCTGTCATTTTTATCAAGTTTCAGGATTTTTGTCAGTTGATCGGAAATCGCTCCCGCCATTTGAAGAGCAGTTCCTTCACGACCTGCAGAACCTCCGAAAAAATGCGTGACCATCGTTCCTAAATAAACAAAAGGTGCCATTTTAAAAGGAATGATTTCCTTCGGTTCCTGAATATTTTCCAGAAGCAAATTGTTTCCTGCTTCCACATCTTTTCCAAAATAATGATACAAAAGTCCCGTTAAAAATCCACCTAAAGGCAAAAACGCAATCAGCCAGAGATGATTTTCCCGGAAATCGGTTGTCCATTGCAGTGATTTTAAAAATCCGGCAGAAGCACTTCCCACTAAAATTCCTATGAGAGTACTAATCAAAATCCATTTCAGAATATAAGGCAAAGCCGGATATTTCCTTAAGAAAAAACCAGTGTGAAATTTTATTTTACGGTTTAACTTTCTTTGATGTTGAGACATAATTTTCCTGATCAATTACTGTTAATAATCTTTTAATCAGGCGTCATCAGCTTTTGAAAAGCGGTTGGGTAAGGAAGAACACCATTTCCTTTTGTACTGCAAAGATAAAAATTATAAATCATTTTTCAGAATGTAATTTCCGCCTTCAAATCTCTGTATGCAGAGTTGCGAAATTTTCTATAGAAAAGGCTTCATTTCGTCCTCAATCTGAGTTCTTAGTTCCATTAATCGAATTGCATACTGTTCTTTCTGCTTTTCCTCTTCTGTTTCCGGAATCCATTTCGGAACGGGAAGTTTTTTTCCGTTTTCGTCTACGGCAACAAATACAATGATGCAGTGTGTTTTTTTATCGAAATTCGGTTGTTTCAGGTTTCTGGAAAATACATTGATGGAAATATGCATACTCGATGAACCCGTGTAAATAACCTGCGCTTCCACTTTTACAATTTCTCCGATTTTGATGGGTTCGTAGAAACGGATTCCGCCAACATATACTGTTACGGAGTAATTTCCGCTCCACGTTGTTGCGCAGGCATAACCTGCCTGATCAATCCATTTCATGACGCTCCCTCCATGTACATTTCCGCCGTAGTTGACATCTGAAGGTTCTGAAATAAACTGAAAAGTGATCGGTTTGTTGTCCATTCTTTTTAAAATTTGAATAAAGGTATTTATAATTTTTAAAATTTTGGATTAAATCTTACTTTTGAAGAATGAAAATGTTAAAATTTTCTATTAACCATCAAAATAAATCTCTCAATGAAAAAAGTATTTTACCTGAATACCTGTGGTACATGTAAAAAAATAATGGCTGAGTTTGATCTTAAAGACTGGGAACTGCGTGAAATAAAAAAAACTCCCGTTACCAAAGAAGAACTTGCAGAAATGTATGAAAAAACAAAGTCTTATGAAGCGCTGTTCAGTAAAAAATCTACCCAGATCAAGCAAAGAGAGATAGATGTAAAATCTCTTTCGGAAAATGGTTTTAAAGATTTGCTGCTGGATCATTATTCTTTTTTGAAACGTCCCGTTTTCATTACCGATGATAGTATTTTTGTTGGAAATGAAAAGAAGAATGTGGAAGCTTTACGGGAGTTTTTTGGAGTATAGAAGTAAGATATATTTAATGAAAAGCCTTAATTTTTCTGTAATTATAACGATTATTTTAAATATTTTTAAGGTTCAAACCTCACAGGTTTTTAAAACCTGTGAGGTTTTTTGGGCATGAAAAAGAGTAGACTTATGGATAAAAAGTTAAATTTTCCGGTAATAACTACAGTTGTTTTAAATGCATTTATATTAATCGGAGCCGGTCATGGATTTGGTTTTTTATTCGTCTATGAAATTTTAAGCCTAAACTTTATCTTTACGGATTTCCCTGCTTTTAACTGGAGTCACTATGACGAAAGATTGATGCCGGTATCCTTTTTGTCTTTAATTTTTCAGATATTACTTTTAATTTGTCTGAGAATAAAAGCAGGGCGGCTGAAGAGAACTTTAATAACAATTTTTTCACTTCTTCTCCTATTGATATTTTTTGTTTTAGTTCAGGATTTTTCAAGATCGGACCTAGATAAATTCTCTTTAATCAGCGGAATTCCATTCTTGATATCATCTTTATTCTTGTTATTTAAAGTAAATTTTATAAAGAAGAGTTAAACTCTTCTTATATTGTCTTTATAACTTAAACCTCACAGGTTTTTAAAACCTGTGAGGTTTTTTTCGGTATTACCAACAATTACAAGAAGTCTCAAACGATTTGCGGGAAGCGAACTGCAACTGACGGAAGTTTTAAACAAAACCGCTTTCAAAAATTAACTGTTATGTAATTCTGTAAAGCGATTTTCATATGACCTTAAATATAAGTTTCTTTTTTTTAGACCGTTATTATTCATCATTTTTAATTCGTCATTCTGATGAAAAGGAAGGTTTTCGGAAAGTTTTTCGGTGAATTTCTCCATTCCTGTACAATATTGATCGAGAAATTCATATTTTTCATTGACCGTAATTATTTCAAGACCGGATTGAGTTTGATCTTGCATAAAACGAATAGAGAACGAATTTACTTCTATAATATCTGAATATTTAATGTATTGTTGGGGTTTTGATTCTTTTTTGAAATAAAATCCTTCTGCGTTGTAACTGAAAATTCCATCTTCTGAATAACGCCTGTTCATCTCTTTTTCTGTTGATTCATAATCTGTTGGGAAATTTCCCGTCATTATTTTTGCAATAGTAAAACAGAGCGTTGCAAAACAGCCGAAAATAATGAGATAAGAAATTCCTTCACTGTCAAAGACTGGATAGAAAATGTAAACTGCAATAAGTATGATGATACAGAGAAATACTATTTTTTTCATCAGAAAAATTTCTGCAATAGTACGAAAAAATGTATTGCAATATAATTATTTAGCCCGGATAGAAACGGCATCCTTTATTTTTTTTGCCGGAGCGAAGCTCCGGCAAAAAAAATAAAGATAAAGTGGATAGCCGGAAACAGCTCCCAAAAAATAACCGCCTCACAAATTCTGCAAGGCGGTTTTATAATCGTTAAAAAAACAATCAGTTATACAAAAGGAGCTTTCACTACTTTGGCAGGAATGTTTTTATTTCTTACCTGAATGAAGATTTCAGAACCTAATTTGAAGTGAGGTTTATCTACGTACGCAAGACCTAAACCTACTTTTTTCATCGGCGACTGCGTTCCCGAAGTTACTTTTCCGATGACGTTTCCTTCTGCGTCTACAACAGGGTAGTCGTGTCTTGGAACTCCTTTGTCCGTTAATTCAAAACCTACTAATTTTCTGGTAACGCCTTCTTCTTTTTGCTTGGCAAACGTTTCTTTAGATACAAAATCTTTATCGAATTTTGTGATCCATCCTAAGCCTGCTTCAATTGGCGAAGTGGTATCGTCAATATCGTTTCCATAAAGGCAGAATCCTTTTTCCAGTCTCAAAGTATCTCTGGAAGCCAGTCCGCAAGGGATAATTCCTTCTTCTGCACCTGCTTCGATAATAGCATCCCAAAGTTTTTCGGCAGATTCGTTTTTAAAATAGATCTCAAAACCTCCGCTTCCGGTATAGCCTGTGTTGGAAATAATCACATCACTTACTCCCGCCATAGAACCTACTGTAAAATGGTAGTAAGGAATTTCAGAAAGGTTAGTTTCGGTTAATTTCTGAAGAATTTCAGTCGCTTTCGGTCCCTGAACTGCCAATAAAGACATTTCGTCTGAAGCATTCGTCATCTTTGCTCCGAAAGTATTGTATTTGGAGATATGATCCCAGTCTTTATCAATATTTGAAGCATTGACAACCACGAAATATTTGTCGTCTTCCATTTTATAAACGATAAGATCGTCTACAATTCCTCCGTTTTCGTTCGGAAGACAAGAATACTGAGCTTTTCCGTTTTCCAGAGCGTCTACATTGTTGGTGGTAACGTATTGAAGAAGTTCTTTGGAACCCGCCCCTTCAATGAAAAACTGTCCCATGTGAGACACATCGAACAAACCTGCCTTTTCTCTTACGGCAAAATGTTCTTCAGTAACTCCCGAATATTGTACAGGCATTTCAAAGCCTGCGAAAGGTACGATTTTAGCTCCCAAAGAAACGTGTTTGTCGTACAATGCTGTTTTCTTCATATTTAATTTTTATTTCTATTTCTTTATTTTAAAACTGTCGAAAGCCTCGTTGAAAAGCTTCATATAATTTCCGTTCCAGTATTTCTGTGTACAGTTGATGGTAACGAGAAACAAATCTTTGTCTTTCTGAAAAACTCTGGTGATCCAGTGGAGTTTGTCGTGTTCATCATCATATTCGTAAAAATATTCTGTGTATCCTTTTTTTCCGCTTTTGCTTTTTATTTTCTTTTCGTCGTCTGAAGATTTGTAAAGCGCGAGAATAAATTTTTTGGTTTCTTTTTCCGGCAGATTAAGATCGTGATATTCTGAAATCGTAATGGCTCCAATCTCATTACCCGGAAAAATATTGATGATTTCGCTGTCGTTGGTTACTTTCCAGCCTTCCGGAAGGGTGATGGAATAATTGTCGTTTTCATACACTTTCGTTGGGACAGACTGTGCAGAAAATAAAGATGCGGTTACCAAAGAAACGATAAGAAAAAACTTTTTCATCAGTGCAGATTGTGTTTATATTCTTCGAGAATGATTTTAAACCATTCTGTAAAGTTATCAGGATTTTCAGAAATTTCTTTGTTGAGATTTTCGAGAGAAATATAGCGTACTTCTTCCACTTCCTCTTTATTTAAATAGAATTCGCCTTCAAAAGTTCCTGTAAAAACATGGTCAAGCTCGTGTTCCCAAAGTCCGTTTCCCACGTTAGCTTTGTAGATGAAATTAAATTTCTCTGAAAGCTCCACATCAATTCCCAACTCTTCTTTCACCCTTCTTTTGGCTCCTTCAAGATAAGTTTCTTCATTTCTTGGATGCGAACAGACTGCATTGGTCCATTTCAGAGGAGAATGATATTTTCCGGAAGCTCTTTTCTGCAAAAGCATTTCGCCATTGCTGTTGAATAAAAAAACTGAAAAAGCACGATGCAGTAAGCCGTTGATGTGCGCCTGCTGCTTTTCCATCAAGCCAAGAACTTTGTCTTCAGGATTTACTAAAACTACGAATTCTTCCATTTCTACAAATGTAAGTGTAATAAATGTATTTTGGAAATTTTTGGTGAAACATCATATTTTTTGGTTTTCAGCTTACTTCGGTTTTTTCATCAATTAATACAACGGGTTAAAATTTCACTAAAGAGAAAAATTTTAATTAAAATTGTATAAAAAGCAAATTAGTTATTGATATTATTCATTAAATAAATGTTTTTGCTGTAAATATTTAATATAAAGCAAGTTTAATAAGTCTTTTTGATGCAAAAACAGTAACTTTGCACTTCAAATTTTTATGATGGAATTAGAGTACATAGAACACATTAGTCCGATTCTTAAGGACGGCGTAAAAAACTATTTAATTGATATTGACGGAACCATTACAGAAGACGTTCCAAACGAAGAGCCTGAAAGAATGGTTACCTGTGAGCCTTTTCCGGATGCTTTGGAAACCATCAACAAATGGTATGACGAAGGTCACCAGATTTGTTTTTTCACGTCAAGAACAGAAAACTTAAAGCAGATTACCATAGACTGGTTAGATAAGCACGGTTTCAAATATCACAGTGTTTTATGCGGAAAACCAAGAGGCGGAAATTATCACTGGATTGATAATCATCTGGTAAGAGCTACAAGATATAAAGGAAGATTTACTGATCTGGTTGAAAAACAGGTTACTATTGAAGTTTTCAAGGAAGACGAATAAAAAAAATTAAGGAAAAAGATTAAACGATTAAATATTATGATAAATAGTTTTTAATCCTTTTTTGATTTTCCCAATTATTAAATCTATAAAAGTTTTATGAAAGTTTTAGCAAACGACGGTTTGGATCAATCCGGTATTGATGCATTGAAAGAGAAAGGTTTTGAAGTAATTACTACGAAAGTTCCGCAGGAACAGTTGGTAGATTATATTAATGAACACCAGATCCGTACAATTTTGGTACGCAGCGCAACGCAGGTGAGAAAAGATATTATTGACAATTGTCCTTCCATCGAAATCATCGGAAGAGGAGGAGTAGGAATGGATAATATTGATGTGGATTATGCAAGAGAAAAAGGAATCCACGTCATCAATACCCCTTCTGCATCTTCAGAATCTGTTGCTGAACTGGTTTTTGCGCACCTGTTTTCAGGGGCAAGATTTTTACAGGATTCCAACAGAAAAATGCCTTTGGTGGGAGACACCGAATTTGCAGGTCTTAAAAAAGCTTATGCTGCCGGAATCGAGCTGAAAGGAAAAACCATCGGTATTGTAGGAATGGGAAGAATCGGACAGGAAGTTGCTAAAATTGCTTTAGGTCTTGGTATGAGAGTCATTGCTGCAGATAATAATGTAGGTAAAGCAAGCATCAAAGTTAAGTTTTATAACAACCAGTTCATTAATGTTGATATTGAAACAGAACCGCTTCAGGATGTTCTGAAACATTCAGATTTTATCACCCTTCACGTTCCGGCTCAGAAAGACGGTTACATGATCGGGAAAAATGAGTTCGAAATAATGAAGGACGGTGTAGCTGTCGTAAATTGTTCAAGAGGCGGAGTGATTGACGAGACTGCTTTAATTGAAGCGTTGAATTCCGGAAAGGTGAAGTTTGCAGGTTTGGATGTATTCATCAACGAACCGACTCCTTCAAAGGAAATTTTAAATCATCCGAAAATTTCCATGACACCGCATACAGGAGCATCTACATTGGAAGCGCAGGACAGAATCGGGCTTTATCTGGCAGAACAGATTTCAAGTATTTTACAGATTCAGTAATTTTTTTAATAAAATATAAAAGCTCCGGCGCAACAAAGTTGCGCCGGAGTCTTGTTTTATAACGAATTTTTTAATTCTTCTTTTTAGGCTCATCACGAATTTCCGCAAGCAATTGTTCTGTTGCTGTAGGAGCAGCAGGAGCTTCCGGAGCGGCAGCTTCTTCTTTCTTCATTTTGTTGATTGCTTTTACCATAATAAATACAACAAGTGCCAGTAAAAGGAAATTAATGGCAACCGTAATGAAGTTACCGTATGCAAAAATAGCAGCATCAGGAGCGATTTCTTTAGCTTTGGCAAGCGTAGCTCCGGCCGGAATATTTTCTGCACCTTGTCCCATAGCATAATAAATGCTGCTGAAATCCGGCTTCCCTACCAGTGCAGCAACAATTGGCATAATTAAATCATCGATAACGCTCGTTACAATTTTTCCGAAAGCTCCGCCGATGATGACACCCACAGCAAGATCGAAAGCATTACCTTTAATCGCAAACTCTTTAAATTCTTTTACAAATCCCATAATTTATATTTTTTTAAGTATTATTTTAATAAAACATGGGTTTAAATTACAAAAAAAAATATAATTTTCATATTTTATAATTAAATATTAACCAATTATTTTAAAGTGTAAAAATTTTATAATTAACAGATTCATATAATTCTTTTCAAACCAATTAAAAATTCTTTTTCGTAAATTGCTATTAATACCAAAATGTTACTTTAAATATGAAAATTTTCACAGCAGAGCAGATTCGCAATTGTGATGAATATACGATAAAAAATGAGCCGATATCTTCCGGACAGTTGATGGAAAGAGCAGCGCAGGCTTGTGTTGACTGGATTTTTGAAAATTGTAAAAATCACAGAAATTTTGCGGTTTTCTGCGGGAAAGGAAATAATGGCGGCGACGGTTTTGCGATTGCCAGAATGCTTCATCTGAAAGGTTTTGATGTAGATGTTTTTACCAGTACCAAAGCAAAATTTTCTGCGGATGCAGGAAATAATTTCAGAGAATTAAAAGAGTTTTCCGGAGTTTCCGTTAAAGAATTCAAGGAAGTAAAAGAGTATCGGATTGATAACAGAACGGTTATTATAGATGCGCTTAGCGGAACCAGGTTATCAAAAAATATTGAAGGGGAGTTTAAAGAGCTGATTGATTTTCTGAATTTAAAGAATAATCTTAAAATTTCTATTGATATTCCTTCCGGACTTTTTGCAGACACTGTTTCTTCTGAAAATGCTGCAATTTTTAAAGCCGATTTCACTTTGAGCTTTCAGTTCTGGAAAAAAGCTTTCCTTCATCCCGAAACCGGAAAATATGCAGGGAAAGTGAAGGTTTTGGATATTGAATTACATCAGGAATATATTACGGAAACAAAAACCGAAGATTTTGTCATCAACGAAGATAAGATTAAGGATCTTTTCAGACCAAGAAATGAATTTTCCCACAAAGGAACTTACGGAAAAGTAATTATTGCAGGAGGAAGCTATGGAAAAATAGGAGCAGCCGTTCTTTCCACAAAATCAGCCCTGAAATCAGGAACCGGACTTACTTTTACACTGGCTCCGAAATGCGGTTATGAAGTTTTGCAGACCTCGAATCCGGAAGCCATGTTTATCGAAGGCGGAAATGATTTCATAGATCATTTTGAAAAGGATGATAATGCAGTTTACGGAATTGGCCCCGGTTTGGGAACAAACGAAAAGACCGTGAAAAGTTTTCTTACCTTTTTAAAAAATCATTCTAAGCCTTTGATTTTGGATGCAGATGCATTGAATATCATTTCACAGGATTCGAAAAATTTAAAGATAATTCCTGAAAATTCCATTATAACACCTCATCCGAAAGAGTTTGAAAGACTATTCGGAACCACTGAAAATTCATTTGAAAGAGTAAAACTGGCAAAAAATAAAGCCAAAGAACTGGGAATTTATATTGTTTTAAAAGATCATCATACTCAGATTGTAACGCCGGAAGGAGATGTATTTTACAATATTACAGGAAACTCAGGACTGGCGAAAGGCGGAAGCGGAGATATTTTAACCGGAATAATAACTTCTTTTCTGGCACAGAATTACTCAGAAAAAGAGGCTGCAATTTTAGGAGTCTGGTTTCACGGAAGAGCTGCAGAATTTGCTTCTGAAAAGCATTCCAAAGAGTCTATGCTTCCTACAGATGTTATTGAGGAATTCGGAACTGTTTTCAAAGAACTGAATGCAAAAGTGGAAAGAGCATTATAATTTAAAGATGTTTTAGTGATAAAAAATAAAGGCAAGTCTGATTACAAACTTGCCTTTTTATATTTTAAAATTTTTCGCTTATTCAGGCTTTTCGTTTTCAGACTGAGTAATTTTGAATCTTTTTGAAACAATCATAATAATTACTCCTGCAATCATAAACGGAATGGATAAGATCTGTCCCGTATTTAATCCTCCGAAATGGATAAATTCATCACCCTGCGGTTCTTTCAGGAACTCTACAAAGAATCTGATTGCCCAGAGAATAATGAAAAACAATCCGAATAACCATCCCTGCTGGTATTTTTTATTGGTTTTTCTGTACAGAATCCACAGTAAAACGAAAAGACAGACATATCCGAAAGCTTCAAATAACTGAGAAGGATAACGCGGAACCGTCACTCCGTATTCACTGCTTTGCTGTGGGAAAAGTATTGCGAAAGGAGAGTTGGGATCAACAGGCTTTCCGATGATTTCAGAGTTGAAGAAATTTCCCATTCTTACAAAAGCACCGCCCAAAGCAACCACAATTCCTAATCTGTCATATACCCAGAAAGGATTTTTTCTGATGATTTTGAATGAATAATAAAGGGTTGTAAAAATTAAAGCAATCGTTGCGCCGTGGCTTGCCAATCCTGAAAACCCGGTGAACTTCAAACCGTTTTTAGTACTGATCGGTAAAAATACACTCCAGAAATCTTCTTTGAAAAGTTCCGGCTGATAAAAAATAACGTGTCCCATTCTTGCTCCCAGAATGGTTCCCAATAAAGTCCATGTGAAAAGTGGTTCCAAATATTTCTGGTTTACATTATCGATTTTAAAGATTCTGTTCATTAAAATGTATCCGAAACCAAATGCGAAAATGAACATCAGACTGTAAAAATGAAGCGTAATAGGTCCTAGCTGAATTCCTTTTGTAGGATCCCAGATCTTAAAAGGAGTTTCCAGGCTGATGTTGTCTGACTCGGTAAGAGGTTTTGCAGTTTTAACGGCGTACTTAAAAGTATTGATATTTTCCTTCGTTGCCGCCGCATCAATCACTTTAAAATTCTTGTCTAAAAGCTGATAATGAACAAGTTTATATTTCGTCAGTGTCGCAATACTGTAATTTACATAAACAGGTTCGAAATTAGACTCATTCAGAATGACAAGCACATTTTCTTTAATAGGTTTGTCTGCAAATTCATTCAGATCCTGAACTTCGGTGGTCGAATAAATTTTTACCGGAACATTGGTAGAGTTTACTTTTAAAGTTCCGTCGGACATTCCGTCCGGATAATTCTGCGCAACAAGACACTGGGTAATGAACGCAAAAATGACGAGATACATTCTGAAAAAAATATTACTCATTGTTATTTTTTTAGTAGTTGTTTATTTTAAATTTTACTTTTTTGGCGGTACGGGATCATATCCGCTTCCTCCCCACGGATGACATCTTGAAATTCTCTTCGCACCCAGCCAGAATCCTTTAAAAATACCATGCACCTGAAGCGCTTTCACCATGTAATGCGAACAGGTAGGCTCATAACGGCAGTTTTTGGGAAGCAGGGGCGAAATAAACCACTGGTAAAATCTGATGAGAATTACCAAAGGAAAAGTGATGATTTTATTGAATGTAAGTTTCAAAACAATGCAAAAATAGGGTAAAAAATTGAAAATTAGTTTAAATTTGTTAGAAGTTTCGGGACGGTAAAAGTCTGTTCGGAGGATTGTTTTTTAATCTCTGCCGAATTTCTGTTCTTTATTCATTCTATTAAAAATGATGATTATTCCGGACGATTTACATTAATGTTTTACTTTTTAAATCTGAAATTTTGAACCAAAATATTCCATTAGCTGAAAAATTAAGACCCAAAACACTGGATGATGTTCTCGGGCAGGAACATTTAACCGGAGAAAAAGGGACGATCCGGAAAATGCTGGAAAACAATTCCCTGAATTCCCTGATTTTCTGGGGACCTCCCGGAACCGGAAAAACAACTCTGGCGGAAATTATTTCTGAAAAGTCGGGAAGGAAATTCTATAAGCTTTCTGCGGTTTCTTCGGGAGTGAAAGATGTAAGAGATGTAATTGAAGACGCCAAAAAGCAGAATCTTTTTTCCGGAAAATCGCCGATTTTGTTTATTGATGAAATTCACCGTTTCAATAAATCTCAGCAGGATTCTCTTCTTCATGCCGTAGAAAAAGGCTGGATTGTTCTGATTGGTGCGACAACCGAAAACCCGAGCTTTGAAGTGGTTTCGGCTTTGCTTTCCAGAAGTCAGGTCTATGTTTTAAAAGTATTGAGCTATGAAAAGCTGGAAGAACTGATTGATACGGCTTCGGAACGGTACAATATGGATGAAAAAACATCTTTCAAAATCATTGAGAAAGAAGCTTTTATTCAATATTCCGGCGGTGATGCAAGAAAGCTGATTAATTCTGTGGAGTTGGTTTTAAATCAATATAAAAATTCCAAAAAATCAGAAATTAAAAATGAAGATGTGCTTGAAGTTTTGCAGGAAACGATGGCACTTTACGATAAGAACGGAGAACAGCATTACGATATTATTTCTGCTTTCATTAAATCGATGCGCGGAAGCGATCCGAACGGTGCGGTGTATTGGCTGGCAAGAATGATTGCAGGAGGAGAAGATATTAAATTTATTGCGAGAAGAATGCTGATCTTAGCTTCTGAAGATATTGGTCTTGCCAATCCGAATGCTTTGGTGATTGCCAACAACTGTTTTCAGGCGGTGAACGTGATCGGAAATCCTGAAGCAAGAATTATCCTGAGTGAAACGGCGGTTTATCTTGCGGTTTCGCCAAAAAGCAATTCAACGTACATGGCGATTAATGAAGCTTTGGCATTGGTTAAAAAAACTGGAAATCTTCCTGTTCCTTTACATTTAAGAAATGCGCCAACAAAACTCATGAAAGATCTGGACTATGGGAAAGAATACAAATACGCGCATTCTTATGAAGGCAACTTTGTAGATCAGAGTTTTCTGCCGGAAGAAATTAAAGAGGTAAAATTGTACGAACCGGGAAACAACGCCACTGAAAAGAAGATTTACGAAGAATTAAAGAAAAAATGGAACAATAAATACTGAAACTCTTCATTAACCGCAAAAGTTCCAAAAGACAAACATCATAAATAATAAAAATATTCAAAGTTCTCAAAAGAAAAGCTTTAAGCAATATTACTGAAAAAGGATGCTCAAATTGGGCATCCTTCTGTTTAAATATGATCTGAGAAATTACTTTTTAGAAGTCGTTACAGATACCATTTTCTTACCGTTGCTGGTAACAACCTGCGCGTTATTGATGATGTCTCCGTATACCATAGTTTTTGTATTGGTAAACTCGTATCCGTCAATAAGTACCGGTGTATCTGCAGGAAGTCCGTACTGTGCGTTCAGTTCATTTACAGGCATTCTGTCGATTACGCCCTGATTGCTTTTCAGTTTATATTCTACCAATCCGTTATCAGCAATGTAATCGAATTTTTTTAAATTCTGAGGAAGTTCTGCTGCAGATTTATATGCTTTTGAGCTTTGTACAGAACCTTTGTAATGAGTATTAAACATATCTACCGTTCCTACAATATCATTTGCCACTGCAAATTTTGTAGCTGTATTCTTCTGAGCAAACAGCGTAGCAGAAGATAATAATAAAAAAGAGTAGAGAATTTTTTTCATAATGTTTCCGGAATAAATGACTATTAAAAACGTGATAAATATAGGTATTTTTTATAGAATGTAAATAAAAATTCATAATATTTTAACAATCGTTTATCAATAAAAGCTTTTACGATATTATAAATTCTCAGTTTCCGGCTTTTCTTCTTTGTTTTCCACTAAATTTTTAATAATTTTTTTGAGTCTCTGAAACAGGAATGAACTTAGTAATAAAATGATTCCCAGTATAATAAATGCAATGATTCTCGATACATTGTCCATTTCCCATACATCGTACAGATAAAGCTTCAGTATGGTGACTGCTATTAATGCAAAGCCAATCTTGCTGTATTCCGGAATATTATTTTTTAGTCCTTTATAAATTAACACGGATGAAAGCACAGCCCAGATCATTGAAAGATAAAGAAGCCCAAAATGTTTGCTTAAAACTTTCATGCCGGAAATATTTTCAGCATTCAGTAATATATAAATGTTGTATAGTTCAAAGCTGAGTGCAGTTATAAAGGTAACAGAAATCAGCCAGTACGATAGTTTTATTTTGAAGAAATGAGATTTGGGCAGAATCTGGAGAATGGTAGATATAAAAGGAATCCAATATAAAAGATAAAGCCCGTAAAAACCAGGTGATATTTTACCCAACAAATAATTGGAAACAATTCCTGTCCCCGAAACAGCAGTATCAATAATAATCAATACACAAAACAGGTACATGAATTGGGTTGCTGAATCTTGGGGAATATCCAGTTTTTTCCGGAATAGA
>NZ_JBBCQL010000058.1:0-20983 GCF_037149975.1 Chryseobacterium sp. VD8
GTTTAGTTTTTAATAAGTGTTAAAAGGCCTTTCATGGTTTTCATTCCTTTTTCGGTAATATCAAAACTGAAATCTGCCATTTTCCATTTCAGCATTTGTAATCTGAAGGTTCCCATCATGATATGAACCATATCTTCGGTATCAATTTTATGGGTAAAGAAATGATTTTGTTTTCCGTTTTCAATGAGTTCGATAAGGAATTTAGAATTTCTCTGTATTAAATTTTTTATGCTTTCTTTTATCACTTCCGAACTGTCCATCAATCCATCGGAAAGAATAACCGCAATATAGTGAGGATTATCTTTAAAGAACTGAAACTGGCTCCCGAAAACAGCAAGATATTTTTCTTCTCCATTGAGATCTGAGCTCATAATCTTTGTAAATCTTTCGTTGATATTTTCTGCCAGATATTGAATTAAGAGTGAAATGATTGCCTCTTTATCTTTAAAATGTCTGTAGAGAGCACTTTCAGAGAAACCGATTTCAGCAGCTAAATTTTTTGTCGTAAGACCCGCAATTCCTTTCTCCATCAATATTTTACCCGATGCTTTTATAATTTCAATCTGTCTGTTGGTAATATCTAATTTCATTCTTATAATTAAAGTTAGTGAATATTCACTCTCCAAATTTAGTATTTATTTTTATTCGGACAATATCCTGATTTTGTGTTTTTTATCATATAACTGATTTTAGCCGTAAAAGAAAGATATATGTAATTTATTGATCGCTTAGATCACATATTTTTTTGTCTTCACTTCTACTTCGGAACCTTCTGCAAGCATTACAGAAATTGGTTTCCTATGATTTAAACATTCAAAATCATTACCGTATACTTTCTGAAAATCTATTTTTAACTGATAGTTTTTGATTAAATAATAATCCCATTTCGGATGACAGACTTGATATTCTGATGTTTTATTTTCTTTTTTTGTGAAACCGTAATAATGTTCAGTAATGAACTCAAATTCAGAATTGTTTTCCATTTTTAATGGTTCACTTTCTGCACTGATCTCTATTGAATGCCATTCTTGATCTTTCCAAGAGTATTTTATCAGCAGTTCTTGATCTTTTTGATGAATGATATTTTTCATGGGCATCGTTTCATAATGTTCTTTGTAAATCGAATTTGCCACAAAACTTAAAGCCGGTTTCGGGACAATTTCTTTGATGAAAACAACTCCTCTTTTCCAATCATTACCTTCTTTTTTCTTTACATAAAATCTTAGATTTACTTCTTCGAAATTTCTGTGAAAAGGAATCGGAAGTCCGAGTAATTTTGTATTTAAAAACATAAACCCGACTACACTTACATAGCATTTTCCTTTGTAAAAATCAAGTTCTGTACCTTTGGGAAGATATTTTTCTAAAATCTCGGGATTGATTTCGTAGTTGATGATGGCTAGTTTTCGCCATTCGGCTTTTAAGAAGTTCATGACTTTGGTTGATTGTTATTAGTTGAAAGTTGATGGATTTAAATATTGAGATTTTTTCTTTCGTCAAGCTCAGGATAAATTTAAAGCTCAACATGACATCGCTAATACTAAACGTTTTGACGCTCGCTTCGCTCGCGCTTCTGCTTATTTTCTGCAACAGTTTTTATTAATTTGTTTCTCTCTAAAAGAAAGTTTTTCATGTAATTTTTAAGAAACAGAGCATCAAAAATTTTTCCGATGATTCCGAAAGGGGAATGAAATTCGAAGATCTCTGTCATGATTGTGTTTTTACCTTCCTGTCTGAAAATATGCTGATGTTTCATGGATTTGAAAGCACCCTGCAACATGATCTCTGTAAAATGATAAGGTTTCTTCATGCTGATAATTTTTGTAGTCAAGGTTTGACAGAATCCTAAATGTTTTGCTCTCCAGGTTACCGTTTCGCCTTCTTCAATGAGTCCTGAAGTTCGTCCTGCGATTGCTTTTTCTCCTGTTTTAAAAGTTGATTTCTGATGAAGATCGATGTCTCTTGCCAGATCAAAAACGGTTTGAATGTCTGATTTGATGATGGTATCTAAATAGATTGTTGACATTTTAAAAAGTTTGTTTAGTTTTTAAAGATTCATCCAGATTAAAATGGCTAAAACAGTTATTCGGAAAACGATCCATGAAATTGTCGGAAGAAGGTTTAATTTTAAAATTCTGCTTCTTCTGAGATGTTCTGAAAACATGACAAAAACCACAATTCCGAAGTAGATAACTGATGTATTTGCATTGAGATTAAGAAATAAAGCAGGAATCAGAAGCAATGTTCCGATTAAAGAAACCGTCATCATATTTCCGAGGTAATTCCAGATTTTCTCTTTTAAATAAGTTTTTAAAACTAAAGTCTGCCAAACGATTTGTCCGCAACAGATCGCAAATTCTCTCCAAAAATTCTGAGTGAGGTTTAATCCCAATTTAGATGAAAATATGCTTAAAATATATCCTGAAAAAATGACCACAAAAGCGATGTAAGCCAATCTGTATTTTAGATTGAAATCCGGAACACAGGCTGTTTCCGTATCATCATTTTTCGAAGGAATGATCTGTTTTCGGTTACAAGAAACGAAGGAATACATCTTTTTGAAAAACCAATATAAAGGCTGAATCCTCGCTATTTTTTCAAGCTTTGGAAACGAATTTCCGATGATTAACAAAAGACTGTCTAAACCGTAAATCACTGTATTTTTTTCATGATCCACCAAAGCGATTTCGTTTTTTGCGCGGTTGAAATCAATGAGGTCTTTGTTTTCGAAACTCAGATCTGTAAAAGCTTCTCTTCCGTTTTCATCGAGCATTCCGCATTTGATGAAGCCTTTTGAATAGATGTTACACATAGGACATTCGTTGTCGTAGATGAGGGTGTGGTTTTTGAGGGTTTTCATGGTTGTTCGTTTAAACTATTTTTAGCATCAAAAAAACTGATCATTAAAGACTGAATAATAAGAATGGGTGAAAGAAATATCCAGGACATTACCATTAATTCAAAAATATTTTTCAGGTTTTGTTCAGTGTCTTCAAACTTGAATAATGATGATAAAATCAGGATTAAAAAACCGATTACAACATAGGTTGAAATAAAAACATATACTTTTCTGGAATCTGTTTTTACATATTTCTTGCTGAAAGTCTTGATGATATTCAGAGAATACTGAGCAATGGCTATCAGGAAAAATTCAACTATTATTATTACCCCTAAAAATTCCTGTTTTGTAATTATTGCTGCAAGAATTGTTGCAAGAAACAGTAAGATTAGCGATTGCTGGATTCTGAGATCGTATGTAAGAATGGTTTTCATGGTTCTGTTTTTTTAGTATTCATAAGTTTTATAACAATCTATAATGTAGAGGATTGCAAGTACCGGACTGTAAAACACTGATACGATTAAAATATATCCGAAAAAATTGGTGACATCATTATTGTTATTAAAAGCCAAAATAATCAGCCATGAAATCCATACAGGCATTATAAAAATTCCGTAGACAATATATAGCCAAGATTTCTTTGTTTTCTGAAAGGCTCTGCTGATAAAACTAATCAATTGAGGGATTCCCACTATGAAATAAAAAAGAAAAACAGTAGCATTTTCAAAAACAACAATTCCTAAGAATACCAAAATAAGTCCGATTACAAGGAATGAAAGTTGAATGTAAAAGTCGTTTTTAATAGAAGTTTTCATGGTTATTGGATTTTAAAGGTTCAAAAAATCTCCTCTTGTTCTCTTTTTCTGGATTTTGAAGGTGAAATACATCCAGATTTTAAATAGCAGTGTTTTCATTTTTGATGATTTTATCTTTGTTCATGGCGTGTTTACGACCTTTCAGGAAAAGAAGCAGGTTCAGAAGCATCATCACTCCGAGGTAGATGGAAAATCCTCCGATTTTTTCGCTTAAAGCAACAACCAGCCTTTCAATGGTTTCAATTTGAAAAAATTCAATGATACAAAGGGCAAAACCGAGATTTAAAAGGTAAAAACCGATTTTAAATAAAGAATTGGTTGCCATTGCAATATCTTCTTTCTGATGAAAAATATCGATCATAAACGCTTTGGAATTTTTAAAGAGAAATTGGGAAACCAATACGGTAAGGAGGATTACAATTGGCAGATAGATCATGTATGCCTGAAAATTGTACGTTGTGGTAAGAGCTGTTGCAATCATAGTTTTATTATTTTATGGTTAAATTTTTTCTTAAAAAGTAAAGCGCGAAAATGTTCATAAAGTGCAGCACACATAAAATCAAGGTGATATAACCGATTCTGACTGCCGTCACAGATAACATTTTTTCCATTGAATCTACTTTTTCCCAATGCGTCAGATTTAATGCGATGTACCCTAAATTGATCAGATAATAACATCCCAAAAGAATCCTGTTGATCGTTAAACACAAATCTGCATCGTGAATAAGGTAGTTCAGGTAATGTTTTCCTGCGTTGTAGCATCTTCTTCCGACATCAATGGTTATGTAGGAACTGACGGAAAGAAAAAGTAGATACGAAACAATATTGAACATTTTATAAATATTATATTTTCAATAAATTTTGAAATTTAATCTCAAAAAAATTATTTATCCGTTTTATTCTGTTGCATCGTTTTAACATTGTAGAAGCCATAGATCAGATAGTATATATTAAAAAGTACGCCTCCAATGCCCATGAAACTTACTACAAAATCCATTCTGGAATCACTAAGACATACCGCACCAAAATACAGGATAATGAAAAACAGAATAACGCCATAAAAATAGTAACGGTGAAACCTGCTTTTGCTAAGTGAAACTCTCAACAAGAAACCTATAAGGTTGGAAATGCCAATATAAAAAAGTGCTATAAAAAATTCTGTTCCGGGTTTTTGTTCGAAATAATCAGCGATAGCATACGAAAAGAATAAAAGGCTGATAACTGTCTGAAATACTGCTTCTCCTGTTAAAATTTTACGTTCCATGTTTTAAGTTTTTATTGTTATTATATTTTCAATAATTTTTGAAAGTTTATTTGAAATAAAAAAGGAAAATTTCCCTTTTATATTCTTCCTGTTCGTTTCGTTCAGAATAACAAACGACTACTTCAGTAAATTCGTAATCTTTCCAACAAGCCAATGATCGTCGCTTTTTATCGCGAGATCCATGATATTGTTTATTTTCCCCGTTACAGAACTGAAATCGTCCATTAATTTAATGAACTCTTTCGCTTCGTCAGAATCTTTGTCTTCAATATTTTTCAGTTCTTCCAGAAACGAAATAACAGGCTCAATCTCTCTCTTTCTTCTTTCTTTTGTAATCTGCTTGAATAAAAACCAGACGTCTTTTTCAGCAACAAAATATTCCTTACGGTCGCCTTTTACAAATTCTTTTCTTACGATTCCCCAATCCATCAGCGCACGAAGATTCATATTGGCATTTCCTCTTGAAATTTCAAGCTGCTCCATCACCTCATCGGTAGAAAGCGCTTTACCACTTGCCAAAAGCAAAGCATGAACCTGTGCCATCGTACGGTTAATGCCCCAATTGGTGGCAAATGTACCCCAAGTCTGAATGTATTTTTCTTTAGCTTCTGAAAGTTGCATTTTGTTTTACTTTTAGTTTCTGATACAAATGTAATAATAATTTTCGAACTTTCAATAATTTTTGAAAGTTTATTTAAAATAAAAACAGACATCCTTTGAGAATGTCTGTTAACACTAACTTTAATTTATTTACTCATCTTTTTATAATCCTGAATCATTTTTACAAATCCTTTTCTGTATCCTTCTTTATCCTCGCCTTTGCTGTCTTTTGCCATTTTTTCGATCTCGGATAAATTCTTTCTGGTAATTAAATCTGAATCTCTTAAAACCAATCCGAACCATGCAACCGATGAAGCGAATTTAAAATCATTGCTTTCTTTCTGAATCGCATTATTTTTTATGACATGAACAATTTCTGCACTTTTGGTTCCCTGAGGTTTTTTATATCTGAATTTTACAGTACCCAGTTCATTTCCTGACTTTTGACTGACAGAATTTGAAGTATATTTAAGTGTATTCTGTTTGGGTAAAAACTTAGAATTTACATTAGCAGGAATGATTTCGTATAAAGCCGTTACGGTATGTCCGCTTCCCATTTCTCCTGCATCAATTTTATCGTTTGTAAAATCCTCATTTCTCAGTTTTCTATTTTCATATCCAATCAGTCGGTAAGATTTTACGAATTTAGGATTAAACTCAATCTGAATTTTAACATCTTTGGCAATTGTATAGATATTTCCGGCGAATTCTCTTCCTAGAAACTTGTTGGCTTCCTGCAGATTATCAATATAGGCATAATTTCCGTTTCCTTTGTCGGCAAGCGTTTCCATTTTGCTGTCTTTATAATTTCCCATTCCGTACCCTAAACACGTAAGAAAAATGCCTGATTTTCTTTTTTCCTCAATCAGACTTTCCAGATCGCCTTTTGAAGAAACTCCTACATTGAAATCTCCGTCTGTTGCTAAAATCACCCGATTATTTCCATTTTTGATGAAATTTTCCTCCGCCAATTTATAGGCAAGTTCAATTCCTGCTCCTCCCGCCGTACTTCCTCCTGCTTCCAATCTGTCCAAAGATTCAATAATTTTTCCTTTCTCAGAAACCGATGTCGGAGGCAATACAACACCCGCACTTCCTGCATACACCACCATTGCCACTTTATCTATCGGTCTTAGCTGATCCAATAATATCTTCAATGAAGATTTTAGCAACGGTAATTTATTTTCCGCAGCCATAGAACCGGAAGTATCAATCAGGAAAACAATATTGGAAGGAGGAAGATTATTCATCGAAATATTTTTCCCCTCCAAGCCGATTTTCAGCAACTGATGATTAGGATTCCATGGATTTTTTCCCAATTCTGTACTGATAGAAAAAGGCTGATTGTTTTTTGGCTGCGGATAATCATATTTAAAATAATTGATCATCTCCTCCACTCTCACCGCGTTTTTATAAACTTCTCCATACTCAATCATTCTTCTTAGATTGGAGTAGGAAGCGTTGTCCGTATCAATAGAAAATGTGGAAAGTGGCTGATTCTTTGTTAATTCAAACGGATTTTCAACTAAAGCATCATATTCTTCATTCGTATAATCACCTTTCCGAGCAACTTTCTTCTTTCCTTTTTTAGTTTCTACATGATTATTGTATACTTTTCCTTGAAGCTGATACGATCTTCCAAGAGCATAGGAATTTCGCGGAGAATAGGAAATTTCTGACGCAGTAAGCGATTTCGGTTTCGGACAGCCGTTATATTCCGATAATCCGGGAACGGTAGGACACGCATCGTCTTTATCCAGAATTCCGTCGCCATCTGTATCCGGCCACGGACAGCCGTTGTTTTCCGCAGGTCCTGCAACGGTCGGACAGGCATCATCTTTGTCTATTATTCCATCTCCGTCCGTATCCGGAAAAGGGCAGCCATTATTTTCCACAGGTCCAGAAAGCTCTTTGCACTGATCATCTTTATCGGGGACACCATCACCGTCCAAATCTGGGAACGGACAGCCTTTATTTTCTATCGGTCCTGCAATTTCAGGACATTTATCTTTTCGGTTTTTAACTCCGTCCTGATCTTTGTCTTTTTCGATGCTTAATTTCTCTTTTTCAGTTTGATGATCTGTCGCTGTTTTGGTTTTACAGCCCATTACTAACATCAAAGCCAATATGGTAGTTCCTAGTTTTTTCATATGTATTATTTTTCTGAAAGTATAATTATTTTCCGTTTCTCTGTTTTAAGGATGCAGATTTTCGGAAAAGTTGCAGTGGAGTTGATATTTTTTTGTTAAAACTTTACCCTCTTCATTTTCCCAATTTAATTAAAATTCAAACAGTTAAAAATTCAATAATTTTAAAATAAGCTTTAAGGCTGAATTCTGACTTTTATTCCTTCATTCCAAAATTTTGCTTCCGGCATATAATAAAGGTATGCGTTGCTTGCTTTTCCTGTATATTCTCCCGCAAATTCCACTTTAAGATCCAGATTGATCGTTTTTATTTCATTGGCATCAAAATGTTCCCAATACAGAACCAGATAATTATCAAAAATTTCGTAATAAGAAACCTGTTTTTTATCCAGAAGATCTTTCAGCAAAGCATTCTGTAAAGTTAATCCTGCCGGAATTCCTATTTTTGCCGTCACCATCGGAAGCTGGTTATTTATTTTATTCTGAATGGTAATTATCATTCTGTCTGTCTCGCCTGTTTTTGCCGTTTCAGATTTTAATTTTGTATTCAGAATTAAAGGAATTTCTGCACTTTTTGGAGCTTTTAACGTGTAATATTCATAATCCAGTTTGTAAGGAAGCCCTCTTTGTGTAGGATAATTGACGCTGATTGTATTTTCTCCGTTTTTAAAAGCAGAACCCACCGAATTATTAACCCCGATTTCAGCTCCGTTCACTTTTATTGCAGGTTTGTCGGTTCCGTATAATCTTTCATTTTTGGCGAAAAATTCTGATAATGCTTCCAAAGCCAAAGTTGTAGCCTGAGTGGAACCAAAACCATAATATCCGTTGAAATTGATTAAATGATCTGCAATTTCTGCAATTTTTAACTGGCTCAACTGTTTATCTTTCTGCAAAGCCATCAGATAAAGTGAAAGTGTTTCTGCATTTGCAGAAAATCCTCCGGAACCTGTAAAAGTAGTTTTTGTTTTTAAACTTTTTCCTTCAAACTGATTATTTAAAATTGCTATCAAGTCTTTATACTGCTGATTTTTTCCCAGATCGGAAGAAATATTTGCCATCAAAGCCAACTGATAAGCATCTTTTGTCGCCAAAGCACGTTTCAGATTAATTTCGTAGGCATCATCCAGATTTCTGATCCCGGTTTTAGACAAAGCATATAAAACATACATATTTCTCGACCATGCAAAATCTGAATACGGACTGCTTTTTTCATAGTTTCTTCTTACTTCAAACATTCCGTTCTGATTTTTTTTAGATAAAATAAAAGACGTGAGATCCTGAATGATTTTAGGCTCAATATTCACATATTTTTTAAGATCTTTAAATTCAAGCAATGCAAAAGCAGAAAGTGCTACATCCGATTCCGAAGATCCGAAGTAAGTGAATCCGCCGTCACGATTTTTATAACTCAGCATTTTCTGATAGCCTTTTTTCATATTTCTGATGACCAGACTTTCGGTTTCCGGCGTAATTTTTTTAATCTGTTTTAAATAATCCAGAATGAAAATATTTGGATAAACGGTTGAAGAAAGCTGTTCAAAACATCCGTAAGGTTCTCTTTTCAGACGTTCCATATTTTCAAACATCTGCAGTGCATTGTTTTCATACACATAATAAGACGAAAAGAAACTGCCTTCAATATAATCCAGAATATCAATTTTAAGGTCTTCTGTTTTGTTATTGATAACTGAATAACGGTGCGGAAATCCTTTTTCGTCAACTTTAAAAGGAAGGATCATGGTTTCTCTGAAATCTTCTGATCTTACGGTAAACTGAATATTCGATTCCACCACTTCATTGGTCTGGATTTTCACAAATAATCTGCCTGATTCCAAAGGTTTCAAGGTAATCGCGCTATCTGATTGTACCACATTCACACGATTCGGAACAATAACGTCCATCGTTATCTTTCGGGTTTCCGGAGAATTATTTTTAACCACCACCGGAATCATCATCTGATCTGTTCTTGTAAGATATTGCGGAAGTTTCGCATCTATGGAAATCAGACTTTGAGCGGCATAGGTTGTTTCATCACGCCCGATTAAACCTGAAGAAGAAATTCCTTCCATCATGATTCTGAAAGTGGAACTGGCATCGGAATTATAAAATTCAACCTGTGCTTTTCCGTTTTTCCCTGTTTCCACTACAGGATTCCAATACAGAGCTTCGCGATAATCGTGTCTGTAAGAAGTGTTTGTCGTTTTGTAGACAGGATAAGAAAAATTTCTTGTGTATTCGTACGAAACCAGACTGTCATTGGGAATATTCACCAATGCATAATATGATTTCGGCGTTACATCAAATTTTATCTGAGTGCGAAAGTTTTTAAAAGAATTAATAACAATCACACCATTTGCACCTCTGTTTCCGTAAATAGCAGTTGCAGCGGCATCTTTTAAAACCGTTATACTGTTGATATCATTTGGATTAATGATGGTCTTAAAATTTTCAACTGGAACTCCATCCACAACAAACAGCGGATTTTTATTGGCAACAGAAGCATTTCCCCTGATCAGCACATTAACATTACCTCCCGGCTGATTGATGGGAGTAATAACAAGTCCCGAAACTTTTCCGGCTAAAGAAGACGTAATGCTTGGATTCTGAATTTCCTCAGTTCTCACCATAGTTACAGAACTGGTAAGCAATTCTTTTTTCTTCATTCCCATTGCTCCCGTCACGACAACCTCTTCTATATTTTGAGATCTTATGGTGTCACTTCTCATGCTTCCTCTTGAAACCGATCGGGAACGTTTGTTTTCGGAGGAAGATTTTGTTCTTTCTGTGGAAGCCGTTTTCGCAATTTCCTTTTCAGCCTCTTCACGTAGTTTTATTTTACCTTCTTCTTTTACGGTTTCCTTTACAATTTCTTCTACATTAATATTATTCAGAGATTTTGCAGCCAAAGGATTTATTGTCAGTCTGTAAGATAAAATCCGGATTTTCACCTGCTGTTTTGGCTGTACAGATTTCGCAATCAGCTTATTGGAATAATTTCTGTTGAGATCATAAAAATAAAACAATCCGTTTTCTGAAGTCGTCTGTTTCAGGATTTTACCGTCCCCAAGGAAATACACATCGGCTTTTACAGGGTTTCCTTTTTCATCTTCTACAATTCCGTAGATGGGATTTTTCTTTTCGGGAAGATATTTGTATTTTCTGTTTTTGATAACTTCGGGAGTCATCTCAAAATATCGGTAACCGTTGGTAAGCATTACCAAATCGAGGCTTCTGGTTCTTTTTTCTTCTTTTTTATCGAAATAAAACTGTGGTCTTTCAATTTTTCCTTTCAGCTCAGAATCCATCAGCAGCCACGAAAGAATATGGTTCTGCTTATCGTCTGCATACGTCCATAGTTTATCATCCACAACGCTCAGAGCGAGATTTGCGGGAATCGGTTTGTTATTTTCATCGGTGGTTTCGATATTCACGGTTACTTTTTCTCTCGGAAGGTAATTTTGCTTTACCGGTTTTACTTTCACATTCATCTGTTTGTTTTCATTCGTAAAAACAATGCGTTCTGCCAAAGGAATATTTCGTTCAAACACCGTAAATCGGCAAATACCGATCGGAAGTTCATTTTCCGGAAGTTCTAATTCATTCAATCCTTTTTTTAATGAAATGGTTTTGCTGTACATTTCTTTCTCACGGAAATTTCCTTTGATAATAACATCTTTTTCATCTGCTGATCGGATTTTAAAAACAATCTTCAGATTTTCTTTATTGATATTGAAAACAATTCCTTCGTCTTTTGCCATAGGAAGCGGATAAACTGCTGAAATATTTTCAGGTTTTAAAACTTTTGCATAATAATTTTCGCCTTTTTTCGGTGTCAGAAGAAAATTTCCCATCCCGAAATTGTACGCTGAAGTCTCCGTAATTTTCTGATGGTTTTGATTAAAAATTTCCAATGTGGCATCAACTGGTTTTTCAAATTCATCCAGAATTTTATAGGCAATATTCTGTTCGATCCCATTAATGAAAGTTCCGCCTTCCGGCATGAATTTCACGTCAAGCTTATTCAGTACAATCGGAATATTTCGTGAAATGGATTCTGTAAAGCCGTCGAAATTGATTTTAATGGTTAACAGTGCATCGGAAGATTTTAAAACAGCCGGAAGCCTGAATTTCAGTTGATTTTTCCCTTCTTTATCCGATATCAGCTTTCCCTCTGAAATCTTTTCACCGTTATGTATTACCGTGTAATCTCCTTCGTAAAAAGGAATCGGAAGATTGCTGAGACTTCTCATCGAAAAATCGGCAAGAACCTCATCTCCTGCTCCATATCCTTTTTTGGGAAATTCCAGTTTCATCAGAATTCTTGGCGAAACAATTTTCTGGAGGGTAATTTCTTTCTCGAAAGCATTTTTTCCGTCTTCATTCTGCATCCAGTTGGTGAAAGCGCGCAATTTGTATATTCCGCCCTTCATGTCGCTGTTAAAATAAAAATAGCCTTCCGAATAGCCGCTTGTAATTTCGTATTTTGCTTTTTTTACGACCGTTCCGCTTGGATCAGTCAATTCAAAATTGACGGCTTTGCTCTGATCGGCGGGAAGATTATTTTCTGCCTTTACCGTGTAAATTTTAAAGTACATTTCCTCACCGGGTTTATAAAAAACATGGTTAGTCTGGATGTACGTTTTTTCTTTTTCGAAATTTTTAAACGGTTCCTGAGCTTTTGAAAGAGAAGCAAAAACCAGAAAAAATAATCCTAAAATAAATGTTGTAAACTTGAAATTCATACCTTAAAATTGAAATGAAACCATACAGCCAAAAGTTTTAAACGACGGAAGATTGAAAAAATCCAGTCCTCTTCCGTTATCCGAATCGTAGAAATTCTGATTGGAATCTACGCCACGATTCGCCTGCCAAAGAAGGATATTATTCACATAGAACGTAATTCCCAATCCTTTTTTAAACTGTCCGACATCGAATTTTGCCGTTAGAGAAACCGCATTAATTCTCACATAATCCGCTTTTTGAACATAGTCTTCCGCAACGCCCAAATATCCGTATCTCGTCCATCGGTTTTTAGAAACGTCCTGATTGGGATCGTAAAAATCAACAGGAATCTGATTGGGATTTCCGCCGGAATTTATTCCCTGAAAAACATAATTTTTAATATTTCTGTCGTCTCCGGAATTTTGGGAACGTCCGTAATAATCAAGAACAGCCTGAGTTCCGTTCCAGACCTGTCCGCCTTTTTTCCATTCCCAGTTGATGTCTAAAGTGAGCATTTTATAGGTGAAATTATGATTGAATTTAACGACAAAATCCGGTGTGGGATCTGCTATTATTTTGGAACCATTCGCTTTTTTAGGATAACCAAATTCATCAATTATCAACGCTCCGTTGTTATTTCTTTCGAAATAACTTCCGACAACCGCTCCAAGAACTTCACCTTCCGACAATGTTTTGTAAATGTCTTTAAAACCTGAAACCGCTGTATTATGATATCCCGAATTTACCCGATCCACAATATCTCTGTACTTAAAGAATGAAGCCTTCTGACTCATCCTGAAATCTGAACCCAGGTAAACATTATCAAAAAAGAAATTTACTTCCAATCCGCGGTACGTATGATCTGCAAGGTTTTTCAGTTTTAAATTGCCATTTTCAAAAACCGGAAAAATATCATTGCTGATTTTTCGTTGAAAATATTCTGCTTCAATGCCTAAATTGTATCTTGAAGTCAGCATGAAACCCGTTTTCCATTCTTTGGAATCAATATTCGACAGATTTTTAAAGGTTTCTACTTCCTGAATCGGGAAATACTGATTGGAATTCTGCGCATTCAGCAAAGTGGTTGCGTAAGAAGCATAGGATTTTGTAATTTCCGGCTCCGAACTTAGCTGAGTGTAGGCTCCTAAAATTTTAAAATTGATATTTCTCCAGTTGAATATTTCTTTAAAAGTAAAATATGCACCCACTTTAGGAAGAAAATAATTATTTTTAAGCGAAGTATTTGATATGTAGAAAGAATGTCCTGCATTCAGTCCCATTTCAAAATCCCCGTAGCCATCATAATTTAATCCGTACTCAAAGATATAATCCTGCGAAGTTCTCTGATAGATGTGGTTTTTACTGTTTAAAGTATTATCAATCTCCGATCTGTTGTTATTGACAATAAAATTGAGATTAAAGCGATGGTTCCAACGATATTCATTTATCGAATATTCTCCTGAAATACTTGAATTATAGAGTTTATTGTTTTGCTTTCTCCCATTTCGCAGACCTTCGGGAAAACCAAACGTTGAAGGTTTATAACGATCCAGATTCAGGAAAAAATCGTTTTCATAAGATTGTGTGACATTTAGTTTAAAACGATACCAATCCCGCGAAATTCCGAAATTGAACTGTCTTCTTTTATCTCTGGAATTGTATTGATTATCTTCATAAAATAAAAATTCAGGATTGTCTGCAAACTTGCTGTAGCTTCTCTGCGAACCATCGGTAAGAAAAATCTTCTGAGCATTGGAAAAAGAAACCGGCGTCAGTAAAGAATTCTGATAAACTCTGTTGAACAACCCAATCCTGTTGGAATTTGTCGCTTTATTTTCTTCATATATGAAAGCCGCATTTACATTAAATTTTAAAATTTTCGAACTTAGTTTTGTTTTAAAAGAATTCAGAATACTGTACTGATCCATGAAATACATCTGATCTTTCTGCTGTCCGAGATCCAGAGAAATCCGAAATTTTTCATCATAAGAGTACTGATGATTTTTGAAAAAAAGATTCAGTCTCAACTGATTGTTGTATCCCACCGTTGTTTTAAAAATGTCGTTATGATAAGGTTTTGCAGAAGAATTTCCGTTCATGAGAGGAATGAGTTTTCCGTTCTGATCATATTCATAAGGCTGATTATCAAACTGTAAAGTCGAAATATCCGGTCCGAAACTGAACATTTCATTGGTTTCGGGACCTTTCCAAACCAGTTCTCCATTTTCAGATCTTCCCTGAACATATTGATTCTGGGTTTTCGGAACAGAATTTCTGCTTTTTACTTCCGCTGAAGTGGTAAAACTTCCGTTTAAAAACAAAAATTTCTGGGTTTGTCCTTTTAAACTGATATAATTTTTACCAATCTCTTTTATTTTTCTAACGGAATAATAATCAAACAAATTGGTTCTCAGACTTTGTCCTGAGTTTTCTATACTAAATTCATTTTTCCGCTCTTTTGAAACCAAACTGTCGTAGGTATTATTTTGAATATTTTGAACATTTCTTTTCTCTATCTGATTTTCCAAAATAGTTTTCAGCTCACGGGTTCCGTATACAACCGCTTTGTTTTTACCGTTGTTCCAAACCAAAGTATCGTAATCTTTTGCTGCGATGATGGCAAAACCTTTTTCATCGGTAAGTTCATAAACTCCGCTGTTTTTGTTCAGAACCTTTAAAAAATTCTGTGGCTTTTCTTTTTCGTTTAAAAATATTCCGGAATAATACCGTTGAGAATTCTGCGCGAAGAGGCAGTTAACCGCAAACAGCGGAAGCAGATAATACAACTTCTTCATGGTATTTTTGTTGATTAAAAGGCGAAAAAAGAAACCTCCGAAGAAATTTCTTTTTTCAGATTTATATTGAATGAATATTAGTTTTGGAGGTTTAGAGAGCTACTTTTTCAGCAGTTTTTCTTTTTTAAGCAGTCTTTTCAGCATTCTTCTTTCTTTTCGAGAAATGTCTTTTGTTTCCACCAGAACAGCTCCATTCGCGGCTTGGTTTCCGAAAAGTGCGGTCGCTGTTTCTGCTTTAAAAACACGGATGGATTCTATTTTATTAGGATCAATTCTCTTGAAAAGTTCGGAGTCTGTTGCCTTTCCGTTGATAACGAACAGCGGACTGTTATTTGCCTTGGATGAACCTTCACAACTGATCGAGATATCCACTTTTCCGGAACCCAGTCTTCCCGAAATTGAATTGATATTCACGCCCGAAGCTGCTCCACGAATTGAATTTATCGCTTCTTTGTTCCCTATCTTATTCGCCAAGCCCTGATAATTTCCTGCAACAGATTGTTTTGCCTGAAGATATCCTTTGTTGTACGCCAGAATTTCAGGTTCCTGAGAAGATTCTTTCAGATCATACGGATTGGTAGAATAGACTGCTTCTGCGGTATCTGCAACTGCATTAAGATCCGTGAGTTTCTTTTTCAGTGATGAAGATGAATCCAGAGAATTCACCATTGAAGCTTTCTCTTTTTTAATTCCCATCGCAATTACCACTTCTGTATTTTGATTTTTTGGAACCTCCTGAATTATTTTATCGATTTTTTCAGGAATTTCAGGTGTTTCGTCATGTGCTGGAGAAGCTGCCGGAACGGAAGAAATTACCGGAAGTGGCGTTACAATCATAGAAGCTGGAGCTTCAGCAGCCATCGTTACAGAGGGTAAAGTTTCCTTTTGAATATTCACCTTTATGGTACTGTCCATTTTTTGAATATGTTCTGAAACAGCAACAGAAGGTTTGTTTTCGGAAATTATATTCTTTGCAATAATTTGTTGGGTTACTTCCGCATGTTCTTTTTTATTGGAAAAGTAAAAGATCGCAGATCCGATTAATAAACTTGCAGCAACACCATAAGGAAGCCAGATCGGAACTGTTTTACTCTTTTTTTCTTCTTTTCTGTCTAATTTTTCTTCCACTTTTGCCCAAACTTTATCAAACCCAGGAAAAGTCGCAGGTTCTTCCAGTGTTTTAGAAGCCTCGTTGAATGTTTTATCTATTGAATTGTTTTCCATTGTTGTAAAAGTTTAAATGTTTTGATGAATCAAAAGTTCCTGAAGTCTTTTTCTGGCAAAATTGAGCTGGGATTTTGAGGTTCCTTCACTGATGGAAAGCATGGCTGCAATTTCTTTATGAGGGTATCCTTCAATGGCAAAAAGGTTGAAAATGGCTCTGCAGCCTTCCGGGAGAAAGTTTAAAAGACTTAAAATATCTTTTTCAAACGATACATTTTCCAGTGCAGAATCTGTAGAAACGGCATGATTGTCTTCTAAAGAAATATGCAGTTCTTTAGTGGATCTTATTTTTTGCAGGCACTCATTTACTGCAATCTTTTTCGCCCACGCTTCAAAAATCTCGGGATTATGAAGCTGGTTTATTTTTGTAAAAATCTTATAAAAAGCGTCTGCCAAAACTTCTTCTATATCTTCATCGTTTTTCAGATACCGTTTGCAAACGGTATACAGTTTTCCCGCCATCCTTTCGTAGACTTTCCGCTGCGCATTGCGGTCGTTCCGTTGACATTCTAATAGTAACTCTCGTTCCATAATCAGGCTTTATATCTACATAGATGCATAAAATTTCAAAAAGGTTGGAAACATTATCAACTTTTTTGAAAAAATAATGAATTTTAATGAAGAAGGCAAATGAATTTAAGAACGAAAATACCTGTAAATGAAGCCCATACTTCACATTTTTGAAATATTTTCTTTTTTTATTTTTTTTAAAATTATTTTCACCAAGTTTATGATGCCGCAATTATCTGAATGTAGTAGAAAAACTCTGGTCAGATGTTTTTTCAGGATGACAAATTTTAATGGTATTGACAAATATTTAAAATGAAGGACTTCTATATTAGCCGTGATTGAGCGGTCTGTCTGAGCTCTTTTTGAGGTTTCGGCGGCGGCAAAGCCGCCGCCGAAACCTCAAAAAAGCGAGTAGCGAAAGCGCGAAACAGCTCCTGATAAAAAACTTTTTTGTCGGAAAACATGATATTCAATTTAACCTTTGCCTTTGTAACAAATCTTTAACAGGAACGACTATTCGTATAAATAATCTTTTTAGTAATGAAAAATTCAAAATTTGTGTCATTACTTTTTGTTTTGTCTGCAGGAAGTATGATGTTTGCACAGGATGACTTAATCAACAAGTTAAAAAACAACCAATCCCAGAATGCTAATTTCCAGTTTACAACGCTGAAAGATGTGGGCGCAACTTCGGTAAAAAATCAGGGATCTTCGGGAACCTGCTGGAGCTATTCGGGAAACTCTTTCCTTGAGTCTGAGATGCAGAGAATGGGCAAAAAACCTGTTGATCTGGCGGAGATATACACTGCAAGAAATTCTTACCACGATAAAGCTAAATTATACGTTCTGAATAACGGCGCGATCAGTTGGGGAGACGGCGGAGAGCTTCACGACGTAATCAATATGTATAAAAAATACGGAGCCGTTCCACAGGATGTTTACACAGGTTTAAAGCAGGGGCAGAGTTTAAATAATTTCTCTGAAATGCAGGGAAAATTGAAGCCTGTTCTGGACAGTTTGGTTCAGGCTGGTTCTAAAGGAAAACTGGCAGACAACTGGATGTCTTCCGTTGATGCCATTTTGGATGAATATCTTGGAAAAGTTCCTGCCAACTTTACATATGAAGGGAAATCTTACACGCCACAAACTTTTGCGAAAGAGGTTGTAGGAATCAATCCGGAAGATTATGTAGAACTTTCTTCTTACAAGGATTATCCGTATTACCAGAAATTTGTAGTTCCGATTCCGGATAACTGGAGTCATGATTCTGACTGGAATATACCGATGAAAGATTTAACGGCAATTATCGACAATGCTGTAAACAAAGGATATTCTGTAGGTTGGGCAACGGATGTTTCTGAGCCTTATTTCTCTTATAAAAATGGGGTCGCTTATGTTCCGGACATGGATCTGGATCAGATTACAAAAGAAAATAAAGGGACTTTATTCACAGAACCGAAAAAAGACAAAACGATTACTGAAGATATTCGTCAGAAGGCTTTGAATAACCTTTCTACGACGGACGACCACGGAATGCACATTGTAGGATTGGCAAAAGATCAGTCGGGGAAAGAATATTATATGGTGAAAAATTCCTGGGGTGTAACGAATGATTTTGAAGGGTATATTTACGTAACAAGACCTTATGTAGAATACAAATCGACAGCAATTCTGGTTCATAAGGATGCGCTTCCGAAATCAATTAAAAAGCAACTGAAACCAACAAAAAATATTGGTCTCTAAATGTGATCACTTTTGTCATTATTGATGACAATTTTAGATATTTAAATCTGTTAAAAACCGTTCTCATTTTTGGGAACGGTTTTATTTTGTTTATTGTTTACATTAAAAAAAAGTAATAAAGTATTGCAATTAGCTGATTAAAGCTTTCAAATTCATATTGATTTTTCTTAATTAAAATATGAAATCTTAATGTTAAAAAATATCGAAAAGTTATTTTAATTTTTAGAATAGCTTCTTATTTAAACCATTGAGATTTTACAGTAAGGAGTTATTAGCTTTGCTGTTTAAGGTTCCGTTGATTTTCTTTTAATCAGGCTTAATTTCTTAAAGGTGAATTGGAAAAAGTAGATTCATTTTTTTAGGGTTGTTTTATTTTTTCATTTAGTGGAGAAATATTATATTTGTTAACGAACAAAATTATTCCTATGAAAAATCTAAAAAAATTATCAAAATCTGATTTGAAAAAAATCAACGGAGGAAATGCTCCGGAATGTCCAACAAACACTGTTGAGTGTTATTATCCGCCAAAAAATGGAATTCCGGGATACTGGAAATGTGTTTCCGTTACTTTCGGATGTCCTAATTAAATGTAAATTCAGGTGTCTGAAATTAACGTTCTTTTAAATCATTAGAATATTTCAAAGAAAAAACCGCTTCAGGATCTCTCCTGAAGCGGTTTCGTTTAAAATAATTGATAGGTAAAATTATATGGAAAGTGAATAATGAATTTGCTTTATTTGTCCAATAAAAACTGACAGCAAAGCAATTCAACATTGACTTTCGACTTTTAATAAAGTATTGCCATGCTTTCTGCTTTGAAATCCTGAAGCTCGTCTGTTTTTTCTTCTTTGACTTTTTTCACCCATTCCGGATCCTGTAAAAGTGCACGCCCCACAGCTACCAAATCGAATTCTCCTTTTTCCAGCCTTTTTGTAAGCTCTGTTAAATCAGCTTTTTCAGTACCCTGTCCTCCAAAAGACGCCATAAAATCTCCTTCAAGACCTACAGAACCTACAGTAATTGTTGGCTGTCCGGTAATTTTTTTTGCCCAGCCTGCGAAATTAAGATCAGAGCCTTCGAATTCTGCTTCCCAGAAACGTCTTTGAGAGCAGTGGAAAATATCAACTCCCGCTTCTTTTAATGGTAATAACCACTCTTCCATTTCTTCCGGTGTATTCGCAAGTTTTACAGAATAATCCTGCTGTTTCCACTGAGAAAGACGAATAATAATCGTGAAATCTTCACCAACCGCAGCTCTGATTGCTTTCACCACATCTACCGCAAATCTGCTTCTTTCTTTCAGGGTTTTACCTCCGTATTCATCGGTTCTTGTATTGGTTACGTCCCAGAAAAACTGATCGATGAGATAACCATGCGCTCCGTGAATTTCCAAAACATCAAATCCCAGATCCTTCGCAGATTTTGCAGAAGCCGCAAACTGAGCAATTGTATCCTGAATATCTTCCAATGTCATTGTAGAAGCTTTTTCCATCTCAACCGGAGGATAATCTTCTGACATTCTTGTGTCTCCAACGTGCCAGATTTGTGGTCCCATTTTTCCTCCGTTTTCATGAACTGCATCGATTACGTTTTTCCAGCCGTTCAATGCTTCAGTTCCGTAAAAATCCGGGATATTCTGTAAGTTTTTTGAAGCAGGTCTGTTAATTACCGTTCCTTCCGAAAGAATTAATCCCACTTCGGAAGCCGCTCTTCTTGCATAATAATCTGTGATTTGCTGTGTAGGAACTCCGTTATCGGATTGTGCTCTCGTCATCGGAGCCATTACGATTCTATTTTTAAGTTCTAAATTCTTGTATTTAAAAGGTTGAAATAATGATTCTGTGCTCATTTTTAACTTACTATTTTATAATTGTTACACAAAGTAACTAATAATAGTTCATATTTGTATCTTTTGAATTGAAAAAAGTAGTAACTTTGCAGTAACATACATTAGTAACTTTAAAGTAACAGATGAGCTCTTTACATACAGGTTAGTTTTTAATTTTTATTTAACCGCAAACCGAAGCTTCGACAGAATAAAAAGGCACAAAAAAGATTAGCACATTTTTTATTTTTAAGTTATTCATAAGAATATATAAGTCTTAAAAATCCTGTATCTTTTATAAGTGGAACGGTATTGTGAAACTTAAAAGCAATTAATTATTAGAAATTTTGTGGACTCTGTGTTCAACAAAAAACAGAAATTAGAAATAGACCTTTATGAAAAAGAACGAATTGATGCAATACAGTTGTCCTTTGGGAAAAGCAATGTCTGCTTTGGGAAGGAAATGGAAGCCCATCATTGTTTTGGTGATTAAAGA
>NZ_JBBCQL010000059.1:0-20715 GCF_037149975.1 Chryseobacterium sp. VD8
AAAAAATACACTAAAATTATAAACCCTTTCCTGCCAATTCTTAGAAGGATTTACATCTAAAAACAGATTTTCCAGTCTTTCCATCAATTCGCTTTTTTTAATCTTTTCTGCATGAAGAAGACGTTTTTTCATTCTTTTGAAGGATTTCAACTGTCTTATTTCTTCGGCTTTCACCATGTTTCCGAAAGATTTTTCGGTGGTTTCGGCGATATTTTTAAGTTCGGCAAACTGACTGATGAGTATATTTTCCTTTTGTTCCAACATTTCCAGAATGGAATTATCTTCCAGCATTTTATTGTTGATGACCGTCGTAAAGTTCTGGAAGAAATCTTCTACATTCAGATTCAGTTTTTCTATTTTCCCGAGTGTTTTTTCTTTTAAAAACAGCATGGAATTTCGGGGAATCAGGATCGGGAAAGGAACATTTATGTTTGAAAAGTAATCTTTGAGTTCCAGCCAATACATGATTTCTGCATTTCCTCCAATGTAGGCAAGGTTAGGAAGAATGGTTTCCTGATAAACTGGACGCATCAGAGCATTCGGGCTAAATTTTTCCGGAGAATTTTCAAGTTCATTTAAAATTTCTTCTTCGGTAAACTGAATATTTTTATCTACCACAAAGTATTTCTGACCGTCAAAATCTATTCTGTCTCTTGTATCGGAAAGATAGAATAAATTAATTTCGCGCGGATTTACCTGAACTTTACAATATTTTCCGGTTAAGAAATCTACTTTTTCTTTTGAATTTTTATATAAGCTGAAATTCAGCAGTTCATCTTTAAAGGTTTCTTTGATCTGATTTTTAAGAGCTTTAGAATCACCATCCAAAATCAGTAAGCCAAAATCTGAAAACAGTCTGTTGACTAAAATCTGGATTGCCTGAGTTAATGTATGCCCGGATTTATAAGCTTCTTTCAGCATTAAAATTAGTTCCGTCCCAAAAACATAGTCTTTGAATTCTTTTTCAAATTCAGATATGAAAAATGTATCGTTAATTTCTATTCTTCCAACCGGACCGCCTGATTTTTCGTTGATTTCGTAGAAATTGTTCTCGGTTTTAAAGTGATTAATTTCCGCAAAATCGTGATCTTCGGAAGCCATCCAATATACAGGAACAAAATTAAATTCAGGAAAATTTTCTTTTAAATAAGTACAGGTTTTAATGGTCTGCAAAATCTTGTATATAAAAAAGACGGGTCCTGAAAAGAGATTCAACTGATGACCGGTTGTAATGGTGAAGGTATTAGAAAGTCTTAAATGATCTATATTTTCATTCTGCTTCGGAGAAAGTTCAAGATGGGCAAGCTGTCTTTCTAAATTACCGGCTAAAATATTTCTCTGATCCGCCGTGAAAGAATTCTGTTTCTGCGCGATCTGTTTCTTAAAATGGTCTAAAGAAAATGTTTTTTCTTCAAATCCCTCAATTTCATGATTTAAAAAATCTTTGATTAGCTGAGGTATGCTCTGGATATCCTGAAAAGATATTTTATTTATAGTTTTCAACTCTGTATAAATTTTAGTTGAACAAATACCATACAATTCCCATATTCAGCCTGAAATCGTAGACCGGATAGCTTGGAAATGCGTATGCTTTGTTGTGAGAAAGGAAGGTTCCTACCTGTTGTCCTTCAATAAAAAAGAACATTTTTTTAACTTTCAGATTAAAATAAACATCGGCAATCGGCTGTCCTCCGATAGAAAATGAATTGGAACCCGGCAAAATATATTCGTTAAGAATAGGGAAAAATTCTCTTGAAGCAAATTTTGAAAAGTAATATACTTTAAGTCCTGTCTGAATTTCGGCAGCATTTTTAAATGCCTTCGACTGGAAAAAGAAGTTCGCACGACCAATGAAACCGGGTAGCGGCAACAAGTCTTTGTTGGTTAAGACATTCTGGAAATGCAGTCTTGTATTTAAGTGAAATTTTCCGTAGCTGAATGTAGCATCACCTCCGATCTGAGAAATATTAACCGGACTTCCGCTTTGCTGAGGCATGGCAATTTCGTCAAAGTACGTATAATTATCTATTCTGTAATAGTTGGCAAATAATTCTGTTTTGAACCACTTCAAGCCAAGACTTCCTCCGATTTCTGTAACCGTTTGGTTTTGGGCATTCTGAAAATAATAGTTGTAATTATTATAGACAGAAGTATTCAGCAGATAATTGAAGGATGGATATGCGCTTTGAAAGTTTAATTTCGCATTTACGAAGTAATCTTTTACCGGTTCGAATTTAAGGTTATTTGTCGTTTTTAAATAGGTTCCAAACTGGCTTCCGTTAGAAAACTCTAAAAATGAATTCAACTGAATTTTATCGAAAAGTTTTATCTGTAAATTTCCCACTGCCCCGATGCGGCTTTCTTTAATTTCTGTCGGAATAACTAAAATCGGAAGTGTAATTTCGTTGGAACCGAATTTCAGCATCTGGTAACGGAGACCGGCATCAAGTTTAAATTTTTCATTGTTCCAAACCAGGCTTACTGTATTGCTGAAATTATCTGAATATTTTTTTGAGGTAAGAGGAGCTCCTGCAACAAGTTCATCCGGAGCATCGTACCAATAGTTTTCTGCCGTACTCTGGGCGTAATAATACTTGTTTCCCTGGTGAGAAATAGTATGCCTGATCTTAAAAGGAATCTTTTCTGATTTGAACGGAGCAAACTGATGCGTTAAATAATATCTTCTGTATGAATACTGTGAACTTGAAGAAGTAAGATTCACCTGCATATTCTGCCTGTTTCTTGAATTGCTATCGCCGTTCTGAAATAAACTGTCTACTGCAATTCCTCCATTTTCCTGATTGTTTACATTCTGATGAAGATAGTGTGCAAACAATTCATAATTTCCGCTTTTTGAGACATAATGTCCTGTAAACAAAGTATTGTTATTGGATGCCAATGAATTCCTGTACATTCCCTGAGAACGCAATCCGCTGTATTCCAGAGAAAAATTAAATCTTTTCCCAATATTCTGGGTGTAAGAAGATCTTAAAGCGGCTCCATTTTTCATTGCATTATGATAAATGAAGGTTGCGGTCGGCGTTTTTACATCATAGTAATTGATATCATTAACGCCTAAAATCCAATACGATTTGTTGGTTGGTAATAGTGATAAATTTTGTTCGGCATTCACTTCATAGATAAGCGGATTAAATCCTGCCCCAATATTTGCAACCTGTGCTTTTCCAAAATTATCTTTATTGTTATACTGAGAAAAAATATACGTTTTATCGAAAGTCATTACCGTATCAAAGACTTTCTTTTCAGAAAACTGCTTCTGATAGAGATAATCATTAATAGTCGGTTTAAATATTTTTAAAGAATCTTTTTTCCCAGAATCGACTACGATCGTGTCTTTATCTTTAGGAAGCTTATTGAAGTCTGTTTTGTTGACGACCTGGGCTTTTAAAAACACTGATACCAAAATCAATAATACAATTGAATATTTCATAATGAAGATTGTTATGCAAAAGTAGGAAAATTGAATTAAGTATGTATATAGGTGATTATACTATATGATATCTCGGGACTTAAATTAAAAAAGACTGCCTTAAAGACAGTCTTATATAATTATATTTTAATAAAAATTATAATGGATTTTGTTCAACTAACCCATTACTTGCATCAATTTCAGCCTTTGGAATAAGATATTGCCATCTCTTATCTCCTACAGGAACTGAATACACATTATTTACAACCGTTGCAGAATGGTTTGTGGTAGCAGACGTTCCTCTATCTAACGGAAGATTTAATCTCTTTAAATCAAGGAATCTGAAACCTTCTCCCCAAAGTTCTATTCTTCTGCTGTCTAAAATTTCATTGATATATGCAGTTCCAGTATTAGAAGAAGCAACATAACTTGGGTTCCTGTTTAACATGAACTGGTTAAATACAACTCTAGAATCAGCTTCTTTTCCAGGAATTCTGGCCAAAGCTTCTGCTTCTGTTAAATACATCTCCGCAGCTCTCATCAGAGGCACATCACATCTACTGTCTGAAGTACTCACAGCTAAGAATTTCTGACTTGTATAAGCAAATTTGGCAAAATTCGATGGCAGTCCCAAAGCTGTATGCTGTCCTGTAGGATCAAAATTTTTAGTTCTTACGTCTGTTGCCGGAAATTTTTGAAATAAAAGTTTATTAATTGCTTTTGGAGCAGTACGAATATTTGTAGAGTTATAATTTCTAGACATATAAGCTCCGTAATTTCCAAAATAGTCGGTTTGGTCTGCAACAATGTAAGAACCCCACATCCATTCACCATTTGAAACTGTATTGAATCCTGACAGATAGGTTGCGTTTGACATTAAGCCATATCCTGTTCTTGCCAACTTTGCATTATCTGCTGCAAGCTGATAATTACCTTGCGTTAAAGCAACTCTAGCTTTTAATCCCCTTACAACATTCAGATCAAAATGCGATTTAGCAGCTCTTCCTGTATAAGTTGTAAGAAGCGATATTGATTTATCCAAATCTGCATTAACCTGCGCATATACTTCTTCCACTGTATTTCTACCTTTCGGCGCAGTGTCTAATGATGTTCTGATCGGAACTCCCGGCTGATTATTCGTTGATCCATTTGTATATCTTATACCATAAAGCTGAACAAGCATGTAGTGACAAAAAGCTCTGTAAGCATAAGCCTCAGCAATTGCTTTATTCTTAATTGCTACGTCTCCTGTTGCATTATCACCTGCATTAATAACAGTATTCGCATTACGGATTAATGCATAATAGAATTGATATGGATAAAAATCATTAGCTCCATTTTCATTAATCTGATCCTGCCATCTTACGGTACTAATGTACCATCCGTTCCCAGTGGAAGGAAAAACTAAATCCTCACCTAAAGCATCCATCATGATCATAATTCCAGCCTGACCATTTTGACCCTGATTAGAGTTTTGTCTATAATAAAGATCACGGTGCATACCATTAATAATTGTCATAAGATTGTCCGCAGTAGAAACTGCAGACGTTTCGTCTACAGAATCTGTAGGAACCGTATCCAAAAAGTCTCCACTACAAGAAGAAACTGACGCTAATCCAATAGCAAGTACAAAATTAATTATATATTTTTTCATTTTTTTTATTTTTCCGATTAGAAAGTTACATTAAGTCCTAAACTATAAACTCTTGCAGGAGTATATCTGTTAGTTGTCGTCCCATTAAATGATTGTATAGGTTCCAAACCTTTACGAGCCGTTTTAGACCAAATATTTTCACCGCTAATAAATAATTTTAATCCTCTGATCCCATATTGAGAAATATCTTCGGTATTGAAAGTATAAGCAAGAGAAGCGGAGCGTAATGAAATAAAATCTGATTTCACCAACCATCTTGAAGAAGCCGCATTGCTGCTTACATAAGTTGTAGCGTCCATTCGTGGAACATTAGTAACTTGTCCCGGAGTTGTCCATCTTTCTAAAATATCTGTACTTAAAGCTCCTCCCTGAGTATAGGCAGACATAAGTGCCGCATAGTTGGAATCATAAGTTTTTCCTCCTATCTGATAAGTGAACAAAGTATTAAGAGATAAATTTTTATATCTTAATGTTGTTCCAAAACTTCCATATAATTTAGGAATCGCTGATCCTGAATAATCATATTTTGCCTTTGCATAGTTTGTAGTTACTAAAACCCCATTAACAGTTCGAATGTCTGCTGCGGTTGTATTTGCATATGCATCATCTACTAAAAACAATGGGGATCCGTCACTCGAATCAACACCATACCATTGTCTTAACCAATAATCATAAATAGAATGTCCTACCATCAGTTTTTTAGTTCCACTGATAATTTGTGTCTGCCCGTCAGGCAATCTCGTCAATTCATTTTTTATAGTTGATGCGTTTACTGTTAAATCCCATCCGAAATTTTGTTTTTTGATAACAGCCAAATTTAGATTTGCCTCAATCCCTTGGTTATACATATCTCCAACATTTTTATAAATTGAATTTCCCGGAACACCTACAGAAATAGCTAAAGGGAAAGCAAAAATCATATCAGCTGTGGATCTTTTATAGTATTCAACACTTCCAGAAATACGATTATTAAGAAAGGAAAAATCCACCCCAAGATCGAATTGCTTATTGGTTTCCCAACTGATGTTTGGATCTGAAAGTAATCCAAACAATACACCTCCTTCAGTTGCATTATTATATCCTAAACTAAATAAGTTTTGATAAGCATAATAGGAAAGACCTGTCGTTGAAAAATTTGCATCGTTACCTACTTCTCCATATGAACCTCTTAGTTTAAATTCATTTACAAACTTAAGATTTTGCATAAAAGACTCTTTGTTAATTCTCCATCCCGCTCCAAAAGACCAGAAAGTTCCCCATCTTCTATCAGGTGAGAACCTTGATGATCCATCCGTTCTTATAGATCCTGATAGCATATATTTTTCTGAAAAATCATAATTTACTCTAGCAAAGTAACTCTCTTTTCTATAATTATCTGTCTGAGATGTCAGAGATGTTGGAGTAATAAAATTCACTAACTCATCATTATCTGAAGCTACCTGCCCCTGCTTATACCCATACAGATATTCATAAATATATTTTAAAGATTCATGCCCAGCAGTCAAATCAAAATTATGATTACCTAAACTCTTTTTATAATTGACAATCTGATTAAAAGTGATAGTTTGGTTTGTTACAGCAGTTCTAGATGCTGCACCAGCAGGGGCCGCATCTCCGATAATTTTGTTGGTATAAGTAGTATTTTTAAAATTTCTTATATCATAAGCAACGTTCATTGTCGCTGTTAAACCTTTTGCTAATTTAAATTCAGCATAAGAACGGGAATTTGCTAAAAATGTTTTAGAAAAATCTCTGTTTAGAAGAGTTTCCTGAATAACATGCCTTCCAGAAGCTGCATCTGCCCCTCTTACCGCAGTAAGATCATATACCCTCTGCCCATTTGAATCATATAAAGTATTACCGTTGGTATCATGAGCATATGGGCTATAAATTGGCCCCATACTTCTTGTCCAGCTGAACGGATTGATATATGAAGAGTTATTACTAGCGCCGTCTACTGCATTATTACCAAAACTTGATGCTGCCGACAAATTAATTCCAACTTTTAACCAATCTCTCATTTGAGAATCAATATTTAGTCGCGATGTAAGTCTCTCATAATCAGATTTAATGATATAACCCGTCTCATTAAGATAACCAATAGAGGCAAAATATGTTGTTTTATCGGTACCTCCGCTGTAATTTAGATCATAACTCTGTCTGAAACCTTTTTTAACTAAATCTTTTTGCCAATCTAAATCAGAATATTTTAGAGACGCATTTGGATTCAATACTCCATCAACAACCAACTGATTATCAGCTACATTATAAACATTGTTTTTTAATACTGTGATCAGATTATTCGTAGCATAAGCATTAGCTGTAGCAATAGTTGCTGTTGGATTTGACGTTCTATATCCGTTTCTTAATGATTCCCAAACCAAAGGATAGTACTGAGAAGCATTAACTCTATCATATTCAGGTATAGCTCTTTCTGTAATCCCAGTTAAAGCCGTAAAGTTAATAACATCTCTCCCTCTTTTACCTTTTTTAGTACTGATTAATACCACACCATTCGCAGCACTTGATCCATATAAGGAGGTAGATGCCGCATCTTTTAAAACGCTCATCGACTCTATATCGTTTGGATTTAAAAATGCAATACCGCTTGGATACGGAGAACCATCTACAACATATAAGGGCTCATTAGAAAGGTTTATTGAACTAAATCCTCTAACTCTTACTGACGGGGCACTTCCCGGCTGACCTGTAGATGTGCTGACCTGAATACCAGTTCCCGCACCATCTAAAACTTGTGCTACATTTGTAATAGCTCTCTGCTCAATTTTTTTTGAGCTAATACTAGTGGTGGACCCCACAATTGTCTCCTTTTTTTGCCTTCCATAAGCAACAAGTACAACTTCGTCTATTTCTTTAGTAGTAATAGTATCACTCCTCTTTTGTTGTGCGAATACTACTTCTCCTAAAAAGAAAACAGTCCCAATAGTTAACACTTTTAATTTCACATTCATATTAACAGTTTTTAATATTTTAACAAAAGCAAATATGTTAATAAATTTTAACATTAACAAGTTTTTAACTTTTTATATTTTATCTAATCTAAGCAAGCCTTAATATACACAATAAAAACGATTGAACATTTCATATCCCTATTCACTTAGGTTTATATTAACTTTAGAAATAGATAAACATTTAACAATTAAAAAAAAATTAATACAGAAATTATTTAGATTTATTATAAATTAACAAAATAATCCGACTTAAAAAAGCCGGATTATTGTCTCATATAGATAAAATATTGTATTATTTTAACTTTTTCTTCACAGCAACTTCTTCATAAACTTCAAGAATGTCGCCTTGTTCAATATCATTGTAGCCTTTCAGGTTCAATCCACATTCGTAACCTTTTGTTACTTCCTTTACGTCGTCTTTGAAACGTTTTAAACTTTCAAGTTCACCATCGAATTTCACGATACCATCTCTTAGCAAACGCACTTTAGATTGTCTTGTAACTTTTCCGGTAAGAACCATACAACCTGCAATGGTTCCCACTTTAGAAATTTTGAAGACTTCACGAATTTCAACATTACCGATAACCTGCTCCTGAATTTCAGGAGAAAGCATCCCTTCCATTGCTTCTTTTACTTCATCAATCGCTTTATAGATTACAGAATAGGTTCTGATCTCAATTTCTTCACGGTCTGCAAGATCTTTTGCATTTGCTCCGGCTCTTACGTTGAATCCAATAATAATTGCATCAGATGCTGCTGCTAAGTTGATATCAGATTCAGTGATCTGTCCAACCCCTGAGTGAAGGATTTTCACGCTGATTTCTTCAGTTGATAATCTCTGTAACTGATCAGACAATGCTTCTACTGAACCATCCACGTCACCTTTAAGGATAATATTCAATTCTTTGAATTCTCCTAAAGCGATACGTCTTCCCAATTCCTCAAGTGTCGTATGTTTTTTAGTTCTGATCGAAAGTTCCCTCTGAAGCTGTTCTCTCTTGTTGGCAATCGCTTTACCTTCACTTTCATCGGCATAAACTCGGAATTTATCACCCGCTGTAGGCGCTCCGTCCAGACCTAAAATAGTTGCCGGGATTGAAGGACCTGCTTCTGAAAGATTTTTACCTCTTTCGTCAAGCAAAGCTTTTACTTTACCGTGGTTTTTACCAGCTACCACATAATCACCAACTCTTAAAGTTCCGGTCTGTACCAACATGGTTGCTACATAACCTCTACCTTTATCCAGAGAAGCTTCAATAACAACTCCGTTTGCTGAACGGTCAGGATTTGCTTTTAATTCAAGTAATTCAGCCTGTAATAAAACCTTTTCAAGTAATACATCAACATTGTTACCAAATTTAGCTGAAATTTCCTGCGCCTGAACATTTCCACCCCATTCTTCTACCAAAATATTCATTCCGGAAAGCTGCTGACGGATGTTATCAGGATTCGCATTCGGTTTATCAACCTTATTGATGGCGATAATCATCGGAACTCCTGCAGCCTGTGCGTGAGAGATCGCTTCTTTTGTCTGAGGCATTACATCATCATCCGCAGCAATTACGATAATTGCAATATCGGTAACCTGTGCACCTCTCGCTCTCATTGCCGTAAAGGCTTCGTGACCCGGCGTATCTAAGAATGTAATTCTTTGTCCGTTTTCCAGTTTCACGTTATAAGCACCAATATGCTGAGTAATTCCTCCTGATTCACCAGCGATTACATTGGTTTTTCTGATGTAATCCAGTAATGAAGTCTTACCGTGGTCTACGTGCCCCATCACCGTTACGATCGGAGCTCTTGGAAGAAGATCTTCCTCGTTATCGATGTCGTCTTCAGAATCTGTATCTTCAAGATCTGCATCAGAGAATTCTATTTTATATCCAAATTCATCTGCTACCAATAATAAGGTATCCGCTTCCAGCCTTTGGTTCATGGTAACCATTACACCTAATGAGAAACAAGCAGAAATTACTTCTGTAGGAGACACATTCATTAAACTTGCCAATTCACCAACCGTGATGAATTCTGTTACTTTTAATGTTCTGTCTGCCGCATCAATTTCCTGCTGACGCTCGTCCTGTTCTCTACGAAAGTTTCTTTTATCTTTTCTGTGTTTTGCAGATTTAGATTTACCTCCTTTATTGGTTAATTTTTCAAGGGTTTCCTTGATCTGGTTTTTAACTTGTTCGTCTGTTAATTCAACAGGCATTGTTCTTTGACCCGGTCTGTTACCTCCTTGTCCGCCTCTGTTGAATCCACCTCTGTTTCCACCTTGTCCACCCTGACCTTGAGGACGGTTTCCTTGTCCGCCCTGGTTATTTCCAAAACGGTTTCCACCTTGACCTCCCTGTCCTTGAGGACGGTTCCCTTGTCCACCCTGACCTTGAGGACGGTTTCCTTGTCCGCCCTGGTTATTTCCAAAACGGTTTCCACCTTGACCTCCCTGTCCTTGAGGACGATTTCCTTGTCCCTGATTATTTCCTCCCTGCTGGTTATTGTTTCCACCCTGCTGATTTCCTCCGCCCGGTTTTTCAATTCTCTTTCTTTTCTTTTTAGCTCCTGCTCCAGGTTTAGGTGCAAACTGAGTTAAATCGATTTTTTCTCCAACGATTTTAGGACCGTCAAGTTTTTGATAAACGGTTTCAATTTTTTGTGGTTCCTGAGACTCCTCTTCTGCTTTTGCAGGTTCAGCTGTTTTTTCTTCAGCTGGTTTTGCAACCGGTATTTTAGCAACAACAGGCTGCGGAGTTTCTTTTACAGGTTCTGCAGGTTTAACCACAGGTTTTTCTTCTTCTTTCTTTTCCTCCGCTTTTGGTTTATCTTTTTTCACAGGTCTGTTTCTGGATTCGATCTGGGAAAGATCTATTTTATCAAGAACTTTAAATTCCTGCTTTTCAGGAGTTGCCTTTACTTCAGGAGCAGGTGCAACTTCTTCTTTTTTCTCTTCCACCACAGGCTGCGGTTTTGGAGCCGGAACTTCTTCCACTTCAGGTTTTTTAGGTTCTAAATCTATTTTACCTAAAATTTTAGTTTCCGGTTTGTTAGCTTTAGCTCTTATTACTTCAGGGGTTTTCTTTTCTTCAATTTCCAGTTTTTCTTCCGGAACTTTCGTGATCACCACCTCATGGGAAGCTTTACGCTGTTCGCCGTCCTTGGCAAACTCAGCCTCCAATGCAGAATATGCCGCTTCTTCTAATTGAGCGTTAGGATTGCTTTCAACCTCAATGCCTTTTGACTGTAAAAATTCTACTAATCTGGACATCGAAATATTGAATTCCTTAACCGCTTTATTTAATCTAATTTTTGGCATCTATATTATTTACTATTTTTTTTAATTCTTAAAATTAAAGTATTTCTTTTTTACTGTTTATTAAAATTTATTTACAAATCTTAATCTTCGAATTCTTCTCTAAGAATACGCTTCACTTCTTCAATCGTTTCCTCTTCAAGGTCGACCATATTCAGCAAGCTTACAGTTTCTTTATCTAAAACTGATTTTGCAGTAGTAAGACCTACTTTTTTAAACTCATCCAAAATCCATTGTTCGATATCATCATTAAACTCTGTAAGTTCAACATCATCATCTTCGCTGGACTCTCTGTGTACATCAATCTCATAACCTGTCAACCAAGAAGCAAGTCTGATATTCTGGCCCTGTTTCCCGATTACTTTAGAAATCTCTTCAACCGGAGTATATACTAAAGCGTATTCCTGCTCCTCGTTGATATCAATTTTATTGATGGTAACGTTTCCTAAAGCTCTCTTCACCAAAATCTCAGGGTTTTTAGACCACTGAATAACATCGATGTTCTCATTTCTCAACTCTCTTACCACGCCGTGAAGTCTGGATCCTTTCACTCCCACACAAGCTCCTACCGGATCAATTCTGTCGTCGTAAGCATCTACTGCAATCTTCGCCTTTTCTCCAGGAATTCTCACTACTTTTTTAAGAATAATAGTTCCGTCCTGAATTTCAGGGATTTCCAGCTCTAATAGTTTTTCTAAGAATTTAGGTGCAGTTCTGGAAATAATAATCTGCGGCTTTGAACCTTTGAAATCTACTGTTTCAACAATAGCTCTGATATTCTCACCCTTTTTAAAGAAATCGGATGGGATCTGGTTTTCTTTAGGCAAAATGAATTCGTTCCCTTCATCATCCAGCAAAATCACGTGCTTATGACGGATATGGTGGATCTCTCCTACTACAATTTCCCCGATTCTGTCTTTAAACTGCTCGTACAACATCGCATTGTTGTGCTCCTGCAATTTTGTAGCCAAGATCTGCTTCAGGGTAAGAATATTTCTTCTTCCCAACTGTGCAACAGGAATTTCCATCGTAAAATCTTCTCCCACTTCAAAAGTAGGGTCGATTTTCTTAGCTTCAGAAATCTCAATTTCCAGATCATCATCTTCAGACATTTCGTCCTCCACGATGGTTTTATTTAAAAATATCTGAAAATCTCCTTTATCAGGGTTTACAATCACATCAAAATGATCATCCGAATCATATCTTTTTCTCAAAAGTGTCTTCAGAGAATCTTCAATAATTGCCATAAGATCAATCTTACTGATCCCTTTTTCGTCTTTAAAATCACCGAAGGATTCAATCAACGCTATATTGTCCATTTATTCTTTTTTCTTTTAAAATTTAATTGTTACTAATGCTTTTTTAATCTCAGAGTACGGAATTTCTTTTTCCTCCTCCACATCCACTTTTCCTTTACCGATGTCTTTCGGTTTGCGGTAACGCAGGATCAATGTGATTTTTTCTTCATCTACTTTTGCCAGTTCGCCTTCCGTTTTCGTAGAGTCATTCAGTAAAACTTCAATTTCTCTTCCGATATTTTTTGCAAACTGTCTTGGAGTTGCCAAAGGCTCGCTCAATCCCGCAGACATTACCTGCAGGCTGAAATCATGTTCTTCGCGATCCATATTAAATTCTATCGCGCGGCTTGCATCAAGGCAGTCCTGTAACGAAACACCATTGTCACCATCCAAAATCACTGTGATGTCATCCCCCGCAGAAATTTTCAGATCAATAAGAAACAGATCTTTTCTGGTCTCGAGGAATTCATGTAATAATTCTTCAATTCTTTTTCTAAACTCCATATTTTAAAATCTTGATTTACCAGTACGAAAAAAGGCTTTCTTCCGAAGGCCTTCCCATGTTTTTCCGTAAATCCATTGCAAATATACGACTTTTTCCTGTAAAAGCAAAATATCTTATTATCAATATGATAACTTAAATTTTATTTACACGAAATTAAAGACTCAGATCATGGTATTTTTATTACTTTTGTGTTTGAATTTTTTAAAAACATACATTTTGAATATTACCATTGTAGGAACAGGTTATGTAGGACTGGTTACAGGAACCACTTTGGCAGAACTTGGCAATTCAGTATACTGTGTAGATATTGATGAAAAAAAAGTAGAAGGTATGAAAAACGGCGTAGTTCCCATCTATGAGCCGAATCTTGAAGAAATGTTCCTGAGAAATATACAGGCTGAAAGATTATTTTTCACTACCAATCTAAAAGAAGCTTTGGATAAAAGCGAAGTTATTTATTTAGCCTTACCTACTCCGCCCGGAGAAGACGGATCCGCAGATCTTTCTTATGTATTGAAAGTAGCAAACGATATTGGCGAAATGATGACGGAATACAAAGTTATTGTTAATAAAAGTACCGTTCCCGTAGGAACTGCTGATAAAGTCCGTGAAGTTATCGCTTCAAAAACCCGGATTCCTTTTGATGTGGTTTCCAATCCTGAGTTCTTAAGGGAAGGTTTCGCAGTAGAAGATTCTATGAATCCTGCGAGAGTGGTTGTTGGAGCAAGTTCTGAAAAGGCACAGGAAATTATGGCTAAAATTTACCAGCCATTTACCAACACCGGAGTTCCTATTATTTTTATGGATGAAAAATCTTCTGAGCTTACAAAATATGCAGCTAACTCATTCTTGGCAGTAAAAATTACTTTCATGAATGAAATTGCTAATTACTGCGAAAAAGTTGGCGCTGATGTGGATAAAGTGAGGCTTGGAATGGGAAGTGACGACAGAATCGGTCATCGATTTTTGTTTCCGGGAATCGGATACGGTGGAAGCTGTTTTCCGAAGGATGTGAAAGCATTGATAAAATCCGGAAAGCAGGAAGATTTTAATTTTCAGATTTTAGAAGCGACCGAAAACGTAAATATTGCCCAGAAAGTAATTCTTGTTTCGGAAATTGAAAAATACTTTGGAGGAAATATCGAAGGGAAAACGATCGCAATGTGGGGATTAGCCTTCAAAGCAAATACCGACGATATTCGTGAGGCTTCTTCATTAGATAATATTGCTTTGCTTTTAGAAAAGGGGGCAAAGATTGTTGCTTATGATCTTGTTGCCGAAAATAATGTTCAGAAATTATTAGGAAATAAAATCCAATACGCAAGAAATATGTACGAAGCTCTGGACAATGCAGACGCTTTGTTTATTGCAACAGAATGGCCGGAATTCAAAAACCCGAATTTCGAACTGATGGCCAAAAGAATGAACAATAAGGTAATTTTCGACGGAAGAAACATGTATCCGCTGGAAATTCCTGAGCAGAATGGTTTTTATTATAAAAGTATAGGACGCAAAACAGTTTTAAATTAATCAAATGAAAAATATAATCATTACGGGAGGAGCCGGCTTTATCGGTTCGCACGTGGTAAGAGAGTTTGTAAAAAACAATCCTGAAACAACGATCATCAACCTTGATGCACTTACGTATGCAGGAAATCTTGAAAACCTGAAAGACATCGAAAACGAACCCAATTATGTTTTCGAAAAAGCAGACATTACAAAACCTGAAGAATTAAGAAAAGTTTTTGAAAAATACAATCCGGATGCAGTAGTGCATTTAGCTGCGGAAAGTCACGTAGACCGAAGCATTACAGATCCGATGGCATTCATTAATACCAACGTGAACGGAACCGCCAATCTTCTGAATCTTTGTAAGGAATTCTGGACGTTAAATCCGGACCATACGCATGGAAGATTCCCGGATGAGAAGAGAACGAATCTTTTTTACCACGTTTCCACAGACGAAGTGTATGGAAGTTTAGGTGAAACAGGTTTTTTCTTAGAAACTACAGCATATGATCCACAGTCTCCGTATTCGGCTTCAAAAGCAGCTTCAGACCATTTGGTGAGAGCTTACGGAAACACATACGGAATGCCGTTTATCATTTCTAACTGCTCAAACAATTACGGTCCGAATCATTTTCCTGAAAAACTGATTCCTCTTTGTATTTCAAATATCATCAATGAAAAACCTTTGCCTATTTACGGTGACGGGAAATATACAAGAGACTGGCTTTTTGTCATCGATCACGCTAAAGGAATCCACCAGATTTTCAATGAAGCCAAAACAGGAGAAACATACAACATCGGAGGTTTCAACGAATGGCAGAATATTGATTTGGTAAGAGAATTAATCAAGCAAATGGATGCTAAATTAGGTAGAGAAGAAGGCTACTCTGAAAAATTAATTACTTTTGTAAAAGACAGACCGGGACACGATAAAAGATATGCTATTGACGCAACAAAACTGAATAAAGATCTTGGCTGGAAGCCATCGGTAACATTTGAAGAAGGCTTGGCAAAAACCATTGACTGGTATCTTGAGAATAAAGAATGGCTGGAACACGTAACGAGTGGAGATTATCAGAAATATTACGAAAAACAGTATCATTAGAAATTAAACACAGATTAAAAGATGAAAGGTATCATTTTAGCCGGAGGTTCCGGAACCAGACTTTACCCTCTTACAATCGCGGTCAGCAAACAGTTAATGCCTGTTTACGATAAACCGATGATTTATTATCCTCTTTCTACATTGCTATTAGCAGGAATTAAAGATATTTTAATTATTACAACGCCTCACGATCAGGAAGGCTTTGTTAAATTATTGGGAGACGGCTCTCAGATCGGATGCAATATAGAATATGTGGTTCAGCCAAGTCCGGATGGTCTTGCGCAGGCTTTTATCTTAGGAGATCAGTTTATAGGAAATGACGCCGCTGCATTGGTTTTAGGGGACAATATTTTTTACGGCTCAGAAATGGGAACTTTGCTTAAAAACAAGACCAATCCGGATGGAGGTGTTGTTTTCGCGTATCACGTTTCAGATCCTGAAAGATATGGCGTTGTAGAATTTGACGATAATCTTAAAGCCGTTTCAATCGAAGAAAAGCCTTTAAAACCAAAATCAAATTACGCCGTTCCCGGATTATACTTTTACGATAACGAAGTAGTTGAAATTGCTAAAAACATTCAGCCTTCCGCGAGAGGAGAACTGGAAATCACGGACGTGAACAATGTATACCTTCAAAAAGGGAAACTGGAAGTAGGTGTTCTCGACAGAGGTACAGCGTGGCTGGACACAGGAACATTTGATTCTTTAAACGATGCTTCTGAGTTTGTGAGAGTAATTGAAAAGAGACAGGGCTTCAAAATAGGATGCATTGAGGAAATTGCTTTCAGAAATAAATTCATCGACGAAGAAAAATTACTGGAAACCGCAACCAAATACGGAAAAAGCGGTTATGGCGAATACCTAAAAAAATTAGTCAATAAATAATCGACTAAATTAATACATTTTAAAACTATTGGCTTTACGGCTGATAGTTTTTTGTTCATAACAGTAAATATTAATATATTAGTTATACTTTTTCATTTTATGCAAGTAATAATTTACAACGCATACAAATTGAAAATCAATTAATTGTTATAAATTTGAAAAAAATCTACTTTGAAAACCGTAGTATACACATCTGATAAAGAAACACATTTTTTTAAAGAGCTTGCCTCTATTTATAAAGACATTCGATCATCTAATTTTTTAGCCTTTCAAATGACCAAAAGAGACATACAGGCTCAATACAGACAGTCATTGCTAGGTTTCTTTTGGATATTGGCTCCCGTAATTATTAATTCCTTGGTTTGGTTATTTTTGAATGGTTCCGGCGTTGTAAATGTAAATATTCCGGGCGGAATACCTTACCCAGTTTTTGTGATTTTGGGAACCACTACCTGGAACATCTTTGCTGAAGCCATTCAAAGTCCTATAAATTCTGTCAATGCAGGAAAATCAATTATTTCAAAAATCAATTTTCCTAAGGAGTCTCTTTTAATGAAGGGACTATATACTACCTTGTTCAATTTGGCAATAAAAATGATCCCGGTAATTTTTATTCTGATTATTTATCAGATAACACCATCCTGGAATTTACTACTTTTTCCTTTTTACATTTTTTCATTAATAATTTTCGCATTCGCCATTGGTCTTCTAATAACTCCTTTAGGGTTAATTTACACAGACATAAGTAAAGTTTTAACAACAGGAATCCCTTTCCTGATGTATGTAACTCCTGTTGTATACGCTGCTCCTTCGGTAGGATTTTTTAAATTTTTATTTAAGCTAAATCCTTTAACTTATATTATTAATGATACCAGAAATACATTGACAGGAACAGAAACTCAGTCTTTACCATTTACAATCGGCTTAACGGTTTTAAGTATATTTTTTTTACTAATTGGACTGGTCATTTTCAGAAAATCAATGCCAATCGTTATTGAAAAAATCGCAGGATAATGGAAAAGGATAACGAAATATTAGTTTCCGTACAGAATGTATCGAAGAAATTCAGCAAAAATCTTAAAAGTTCTCTTAAATATGGAGCTTTAGATATCATTCGAAGTACTTTAGGGCTACGCGTGAACAAAGATTTGCGTCCTCAAGAGTTCTGGGCTGTACATGATGTAAGTTTTGAGCTGAAAAGAGGAGAATGCATTGGACTGATAGGACATAACGGAGCCGGAAAATCTACACTTCTGAAAGTTTTAAACGGGCTTTACAATCCTGATAAAGGCAAGATTGTAATGCGAGGAAAAATAGGCGCTTTAATAGAACTAGGTGCAGGCTTCAATCCTATACTTACAGGAAGAGAGAACATTTACAATAATGCTTCTATATTGGGGTTTACAAAAAAAGAGGTTGAAGAAAAAATGAATTCAATCATAAACTTTTCTGAAATTGGCGAATTTATAGATACCCCTGTACAAAACTACTCTTCGGGAATGAAGGTTCGCTTGGGCTTCTCGGTTGCCGCTCATCTTGAACCTGATATACTGATCATTGATGAGGTATTAGCTGTAGGAGATCTGGGTTTTATTCTGAAATGTTTTAGCAAAATAGATGAGTTACTCCCTCGTACTGCTGTTATTTTTGTTTCTCATAGTATGCCAATGATATCAAGGATCTGCAATGAAGTAATCTTAATGGATCATGGAAAAGTTGAATACTGCGGAAAAGAAATCGGAAAAGGGATACAACTTTATTACAATAAGTTTTCAAATAACCATCAAAATAAAGTATACGATACCAAAACTCTCGAATTAATTTCGGTTCAAACAGACCTTTTGAATAATAAAATTCATCGTCATAAGGATTTCAATTTAACATTCGAATTTGAGGTTAATGCTGCTATTGAAAGATTACCTATATTATATCTTGAGTTTAAAGATAAAGAACAAAAACCAATTGCTGGTATATCTGTAAAAGAATATAGAGAAAACATAAAAGAAGGATCAAAGATAACTTATAAAATTACTGTGAAAAATCCTCTTTTTACATTAGGAAAATATATATTAGATTTAGGACTCTATGATCCCTCAACAGAATCCCCTTATATCCGTATTAACAATATCATTGAGTTTACTGTTGGTGGTGAAAAGGAACAATGGATTCCCTTTGAATTAGAAAGCGAAAATATCATAACTTTACATTAAAATTTATTATGATTCCCGTAACCCAACCTTTCTTACCTCCTCAGGAAGAATATCAGAAATATCTAGCTGGCATCTGGAAAAGAAACTGGCTCACCAATATGGGTCCATTGGCAAGTCAATTGGAATTGGAGCTGAAAGACCATCTAAAAGTTAACCATCTGCTATTTGTAACAAATGGTACTGTTGCCATACAAATGGCTATAAAAGCTTTGGATTTAAAAGGTGAAATTATTACAACGCCCTTTTCTTTTGTAGCAACAACAAGTTCTATTGTCTGGGAAGGATGTACGCCCGTTTTTGTGGATATAGATTCTAAAAGTCTCTGCATAGATCCAACAAAAATAGAAACAGCAATTACAGAAAAAACTACAGCTATTCTTGCAACTCATGTTTACGGTAATCCATGTGACGTTGAAGCAATAGATAAAATTGCTAAAAAGCACAATCTGAAAGTTATCTATGATGCGGCACATGCTTTTGGAGTAGAAGTTAACGGAAAATCTATTTTTGAATTCGGAGACATTTCTACCTGTTCATTACATGCTACTAAACTTTACCACTCTATAGAAGGTGGATTACTTATAACAAAAAAACCTGATGTATTAAAGAAACTGGCAACCATAAGAAATTTTGGAATTGCAAGTTTCGACTCTTTCTCAGATTTAGGGATCAATGGTAAAAATTCGGAGTTTCACGCGGCGATGGGACTTGCAAATTTGAAATACATAAATAATATTCATGATAAGAGAAAAACTTTGTCAGAATTGTATGACAAAAAACTATCCACTTTCAAATATAAAAAACCAATTTGGCATTCTCAGTCTAAGGAAAATTATGCTTATTATCCTATTATTTTAGAAAGTGAAGAAGTTCTTTTACAGCTTAAGGCGGAATTGGAAAGGCAACAAATATATACAAGAAGATATTTTTATCCAAGCCTTGCTTCAGCATTGCCTTATTTGCCAAAATTAGAATTGCCTGTAACAGAAGATATTTCCAAAAGAGTATTATGTCTTCCTTTTTATTATGATCTGACTCCTGAGGAAATAGAATATATTGTAAGAATCATACTTCGATTCCAAAATAATTAATATGAAAATTGCTGTAATGCAACCCTACATTTTTCCTTATATAGGATATTTCCAAATGATTAATGCAGTTGATAAATTCATTTTTTATGATGATGTAAATTTTATCAAACAAGGCTGGATCAACAGAAATAATATTTTATTATCAGGAAAAAGTTTTTTATTTACAGTTCCTTTGTCTAAGGCAACGTCATTTACCTTAATAAAAGATACTGAAATAAATGTAAAGTTGTATGAAAACTGGAAAACAAAATTTCTATTAACACTTTCTCAAAACTACAAAAACGCACCATTTTTTAGTGTTGTTTATGAATTGGTAGCAGAAGTCTTTAATAAAAAAAATAGATCTATAAGCGATCTGGCAATAGACAGTATCCTTTCAGTTTCCCGATATTTAGGATTTACAACTCAGTTTATCATTTCTTCTCAATCTTACCAAAATCAAAATTTAGAAAGACAGGAAAGATTGTTGGATATTTGCAAACAGGAAGACGCAACAGATTATATTAACGCCATTGGAGGGCAGGAACTCTATAAACAAGAAGACTTTTCCCAGAAAGGAGTAGCCTTACATTTTATTAAATCATTACCTTTGGAATATAAACAGTTTAAAAATATTTTTGTTCCCCACTTATCAATCATTGACGTACTAATGTTCAATAGTATTGATGATATAAAAAATATTTTGAATAAATATGAATTAAAATAACATTATGGAAAAAATTGTAATTTTTGGAACCAGTCAGTTA
>NZ_JBBCQL010000060.1:0-20697 GCF_037149975.1 Chryseobacterium sp. VD8
GACCAATAAAGTTCAGGAATATGCAGGATATGTAGCAGAAAGCTTTGATAATGATTTCATAAACTGGGAAAATAAAGGTTTTGAGGCGAAATATTTAGGCAAAGAAGTGGTAGGAAATATTTACTGTCATAAAGTGGAATTAACGAAAAATGTTAACAAAAACATCTATTATTTCGACACCAAAAATTATATGTTGCTGAAAGAAGTGAAAAAAGATGAAACTTTATCGTATTCAGATTATAAAAAAGTCGGAAATTTATCCATGCCTTTCAGAATAGAATCTTCCAGTGCAAAAAAAGACGGAGATTATGTCATGCTGATCAACAGGATTGATATTAATAAGGTATTTCCTGCCAATACATTTAAATTTTAAATCAGACAATAAAATTTAGTTATGAAAAAGTTATTTTTAATGTTCTTGTCAGTCGTTGCATTTTTCAACAGCTGCGCTCAGAAAAAAAGTGAAGAATCTAAAGCCAAAACAAAAGAACTTATGGGAAAATCAATATACGACTTCAAGGTCGATGCCTTGGAAGAAGGAAAGCAGATTAACTTTGCAGATTTTAAAGGAAAGAAAATCTTAATTGTAAATACTGCTTCAGAATGTGGATTCACTCCTCAGTATGCTGATCTTGAGAAAGTTGCTGAAGAGTATAAAGACAAATTGGTGGTGATAGGATTTCCTGCCAACAATTTCGGAGGACAGGAACCGGGAAGCAATAAAGAAATCGGAGCTTTCTGCCAGAAAAATTATGGCGTAACTTTCCCGATGGCTGCCAAAGTTTCAGTAAAAGGAAGCGATACTGCTCCAATCTTCCAATATCTAACAGAAAAAGATCTAAATGGAGTAAAAAATACAACCATCCTTTGGAATTTTACTAAATTTTTGGTAGATGAAAACGGAAAACTGATCGATTCTTTCGTAAGTACAACAAAACCAACAGACGAAGCGATTACAAAGTATTTGAAATAAATAAACTGTTGAATGGATTTTCTGGATCGGTTTGAAGCCTGTATTATGAGCGGAGCCATTGGCGATGCATGGGGAAGCAGTTATGAAAATGAAGTTAAAACCGATGATTCGCAGATTTACTATTTAGGAAAAAGGAATATCAGGCGAAGAGTTTGGAGTATTACAGATGATACTCAGATGACTTTAGCAACTTGTGAAGTTTTAACTGAAGGTAAATTTAACCCTGAAAATCTTATCAATAAGTTTACACAATATTACAGAAGCGGCAATTTAACAGGAATTGGAGCTTCTACACTTAAGGCAATTTTAGATACCGAAGCCGGAATTCACTGGAGTCAGGCTGGAAGAATCGGAGAATATGCCGCAGGAAACGGAGGAGCGATGAGAATTGCTCCTTTCGCTTTTTTTCAGGATATAACGAGATCAGATATCTACGAAGCCTGTAAGGTAACGCATAGAAATGATGAAGCTTTTGCCGGAGCTTTTGCTGTTTTTCTTTCCATAAAAGCAATTCTGAATTCCGAATGGAATGGAAGAAATAATCTTTTTGACATCATTATTCCTGAAATTCCTGATACGAACGTAAGAGACAGATTAATTGAAATCAATTCCAAAGGAAATCAATGCTCAATTTCAGAAATATCTACATTGGGCAATAATGGATATGTAGTCAATTCTGTTCCGTTTGCGATTTTTTGCGCCACTAAAATTCTGGATTTAGGATTGGAAAAAATGTTTCAGGAAATTATTGATTCAGGAGGAGATACGGATACCAATGCTTCAATTGCCGGACAGATTACAGGAACATTAATCGGAACCAAAAATATTCCTGAAGAATTAATTTTAAAACTGAAAAATTTACCGGATTATAATTGGATCAAAGAAATTATTGAGACAACAAAACATAAAATTAGGTTAAAATTTTAATCATTACTCTTTTCCGCAAAACAAAAAATATTCCCCAGTTTTATGCTTGAATAGCCATTGCTTTTAATCTTGGAAGAATTAATCATTGCTTTCGCCAGAACATCTGTCGGTAAAGGTTTCTGACTTTCCAACAGTCCTAGTTTATTGGCAAATTTAATAATACGGCTTCCCAAAACTTCTCCCGTTCTGTCAGAATCTTTTCTTTCCAGCATTCCGGGTTTGAAAATGGTTATTTTATTGAAATGAAGCTGTTTTACAGCATCTTCCAGTTCGCCCTTCATTTTAGAATAGAAAATTTTAGATTGGGGATTCGCTCCGTAAGCAGAAACCAGAATATAATCGTCTACATTATTGTCTTTGGCAGCTTTTGCAAATTCGTACTGATAATCAAAATCTACTTTTCTTTGTGCTTCCTTGCTTCCGGCTGCTTTTAAAGTTGTTCCGAGACACGAAAATGCAACATCACCTTTTACTTCACTTTTCCACTCTTCAGGTTTTTCAAAATTAACGATATGCACCTTAAGTTTATCATTTTCAATTTCAAGAGGTTTTCTCACAAAAACATTTACTTCTTCAAAATCTTTATCCTGAAGTAACTGATTCACAAGGTCTTTTCCTGTAGCACCTGTTGCGCCGATAACTAAAGCTTTCATAAAGAATTTGATTTTAATTAATAATTGAAGAATTTCCCTACTAAATTTACAAAATTTTAATAATATTGAACTCTCAATTTTTAAACCAATTTAATGGACGCTAACGAAATTCTGGACTATTGTTTATCGAAAAAAGGAGTAACCGAAAGTTTTCCTTTTGATAATGAAACCCTTGTACTAAAAGTAGGAACGAAAGTATTTTTATTGATGGGTCTTGAAAGACAGCCTCTCGGAATCAATGTAAAAACCGATCCGGAATGGAGCGCAGAACTTCGTGAGCAGCATCCTCAGATTACGGGCGCTTATCACATGAACAAAACCCATTGGAACTCGGTAGTTATTGACGGTTTAAAAAAAGATTTAATTCTGAAAATGATCGATCAGTCGTATGAATTGGTCTTTAAATCTTTGACGAAAAAAGTTAAAGAAGAAATTTTAAACAGTTAAAAATTAAACTCTTCCGTTAATCTTTTATCTTCTTCTAATCTTTCAATTAATTTTTCAAGCCCTTCAAATTTTATTTCATCGTGAAGAAAATCTCTGAATTTTACAGTAATTTCTTCATCATAAATATCACCTTCAAAGTCAAGAATATAAACTTCCACAGTCAGTTTTTCCCCATTTACGGTTGGGTTGGTTCCAACGCTCAACATTCCTTTATACTTTTGGCTTTTTACAAAAACTTCAACAATATAAGCTCCTTTTTTAGGCAAAAGTTTAATGGATTTCGTTTCGATATTTGCTGTGGGATAACCTATTGTTCTTCCTATCTTTTTACCATGCACAACGGTTCCGGAAACAGAGTAGAAGTATCCCAACATTTCATTGGCTTCTTTAATGTTTCCTGCTGAAAGTGCATTGCGGATTTTCGTAGAGCTGATGTTATTCTCGTGAATATTAATGGCTTCCATCTGTTCAACTTCAAAATTTAACTCCTTGGAAAGTTTCTGAAGCAGTTCAAAATTGCCACTTTTATTTTTTCCGAATGAATGGTCGTAACCGATAATCAGGTATTTTACATTCAGTTTCTCAATTAAAATCTGGCGTACAAATTCTTCTCCGGTTAAATTTCTGAATTCCTCATCAAATTCCTTTAGAAATAAATTTTCGATGTTGTATTTTTCCATCAGAAATTTTTTTTCTTCCAACGTATTCAGAAGTTTAAGATTTTCATCAGGATTAAAAACAAATCTCGGATGCGGCCAGAAAGTAAGGACAGCAGTTTCCAGATCGTTTTGTGAACCCACTTTAATTAATTCATCAATAATACTTTTATGCCCAAGATGAACCCCGTCGAACATTCCTAAAGACAGCGCTAATGGCTTCTGAGAGGTATAATCTTTAAAATTTTTGAAAACTTTCAAACCGGAAAAATTTTGACTGCAAATATAGGAAATAATGTAACAATGTATCAATATAACAGTTTACCAATATTTAATCTCCGATTATTGTTATATTGCTAAACTGATAGATTCTTATACTTATAAAAAGATATGATAAAAATCTGTTTTTTACCAATTGCAGGTTTATGAAGAATCATTATATTTGCACCAAGAAAAAATTTAGCAATGGCAAACCAAATTAAAGGTAAAATTTCTCAAATTATTGGTCCGGTAATCGACGTTGTCTTCAGTGATGTGGAAGCAGTTCCAGCGATCTATGATGCGTTAGAAATTACAAAAGAAAACGGTGAAAAAGTAGTTTTAGAGGTAGAACAGCATATTGGCGAAGATACAGTAAGATGTATTGCAATGGATGCTACTGACGGTCTTAAAAGAGGGCAGGACGTAATCGGATACGGAAATCCTATTATGATGCCTATCGGTGAGGCTGTAAACGGAAGACTATTCAACGTTGTTGGTGATGCTATCGACGGACTTCAAAACATATCTAATGAAGGTGGTCTGCCAATTCACAGACCAGCTCCAAAATTTGATCAGCTTTCAACTTCTGCTGAAGTTTTATTTACAGGTATCAAAGTAATCGATCTTATCGAGCCTTACGCAAAAGGAGGTAAAATTGGTTTGTTCGGTGGTGCGGGTGTAGGTAAAACCGTATTGATTCAGGAGTTGATTAACAATATTGCAAAAGGACACGGAGGTCTTTCTGTTTTTGCCGGAGTAGGTGAAAGAACGAGAGAAGGAAATGACCTTTTGAGAGAGATGCTAGAATCTGGAATCATCAAGTATGGTGACGATTTCATGCATTCTATGGAAAACGGAGGTTGGGATCTTTCTAAAGTGGATTTAGAAGCAATGAAAGATTCTAAAGCAGCATTCGTTTTCGGACAGATGAACGAGCCACCTGGTGCAAGAGCGAGAGTAGCACTTTCCGGTCTTACATTAGCTGAGTACTACAGAGACGGTGGAGAAAGCGGACAGGGTAGAGACGTACTTTTCTTCGTAGACAACATCTTCCGTTTTACACAGGCTGGTTCTGAGGTATCTGCACTTTTAGGTCGTATGCCATCTGCGGTAGGTTACCAACCGACACTAGCTTCTGAGATGGGAGCGATGCAGGAAAGAATTACTTCTACTAAAAACGGTTCAATTACTTCAGTACAGGCGGTTTACGTACCTGCGGATGACTTAACTGACCCGGCTCCTGCAACTACGTTTGCTCACTTGGATGCTACAACGGTACTAGACAGAAAAATTGCTTCATTGGGTATTTATCCTGCGGTAGATCCATTGGCTTCTACTTCAAGAATCCTTGCTCCTGAAATTATCGGTGAAGAACATTATAACTGTGCACAGAGAGTAAAAGAAATTCTTCAGAGATACAAAGCACTTCAGGATATCATCGCGATTCTTGGTATGGAAGAACTTTCAGAAGAAGATAAATCAGTTGTTTACCGTGCAAGAAAAGTTCAGAGATTCCTTTCTCAGCCTTTCCACGTAGCAGAGCAGTTTACAGGTATTCCTGGATCTTTGGTAGACATCAAAGATACCATTAAAGGATTCAACATGATCATCGATGGTGAATTGGATCACTTACCGGAAGCTGCTTTCAACCTGAAAGGAACTATCGAAGAAGCGATCGAAGCAGGACAAAAAATGTTAGCTGATAACGCATAATAATGCTAATTGCTGATAGCCCATAGCTATTAGCCAAAAGCCAAAAGCAATTAAAATGAATATAAAAATTTTAACACCAGAATACGTAGTTTTTGAAGGAGAAGTAGACTCAGTATTGTTGCCTGGGAAAAATGGTGAATTCCACATCATGCATAACCACGCAGGAATTGTTTCTTCTTTAATCGGTGGTAAAGTAAAATTATATGCAAAGTCGATAGATGAAGCCTATTCAAAATACTTTACAAAAGGAACGGACAAAGATTCTTTTTTCTCTTATCCAATCAAAAGCGGTGTTGTAGAATTTAATCATAATAAAGGAATTATCCTTTGTGAATAATTAAATGAAAAGCTAAATATATTTTCAAGAAAGTGTAACAATTCGTTACACTTTTTTTATTTTTGTATGAATTTGGTTTTATGAAGGGATTTTTAATTATTTTACTGTCTGTTTTAGGAGCATTTTTTAATGCGCAAACCGTTAAAATTAAAAGAGGAATTGTTGATCTTGAAGGAGTTCATGTCGCAAAACTGTCTAATAAAGGAGGAGTGTATACTTTTATGGATCTTAAAGAAACCCCGATTTATACGATAGAATTTGTAGATAAAACGGTAGTAGATTCTGTACGGGACAGTTATATTAAGCTTAAAAGAGTTTACAATCAGGATAAAACGCTCGATCTGGACTATATTTCTCCATCTGCATTTTCAGGTGAAGAAAAGTCGGCAGCTTACACTTGTGTGAAGAGTTTGAAAATTATTGATGAAAGAGGAATCAATATCAAAAACTTAGATGAGCTTTTTAAAAATTCCCCTAAAAGAAAACTGGATACGAAAACGAAAGATGCTTATACCATCCGAACTAAAATTGATAAATTAAATATTACGGTCAATAATGTAGGTGAAATTTTAAGTAACGGAAAACCAGTCGGTTATTTCACTAATTTACCGGCAAGTTTTGGTTCTGATGATACCATTACGGATAAAACTTTTGTTGATATTGAAATTTATGATGCGAACAGCAAATACATCGGAAAATATATTACGACAACTAAGCAGATTAAAACTGCCGGAGGGAAAATCTTTACTCTGTACCGCGAAATGTCCGGAAGAGCATCGATTTTAAAATTCCCAACCTACAAAGCTATTGCCGAAAGAATGGCAATTATGGATCCCAATTTTATTAAAATTCAGGAAAAAGTAATTGTGGGTGAAGTCACAAAAGACGGTGTTCAAAAGTAAAATCATCAATAGAAACGGGCTTTAGCCATAAATTCTATTGGCTTTAGCGAAACCTAAAAAGCTTCAGATTATCCTGAAGCTTTTTTATTTAATTTTTCCTGATTAGAATTTCGAAGTAATTCAAGCCTGAGATTTTTTAATCTACAAACTCAGAATAACGCCATTTTCTTTCAACTGCTGCATCGGTTTAGAAAACCAGAATAATTCAAAATCTTCAAAATTTTCTTCGAATTGAGTTTTCAATTGTTGCAAAGTTGGCTTTTTTAAATTTTCAATTTGATAATCACTAAACATTTTCATGAGCCATTCTGCGTGTTCCTGCTCTAAATCTACACTCACAACATTGGTTTTTAAGTGCGCTGTAATTTTCGTGTACGTATAAATATATTTCTTTTTATTTTTTACGCGATTCTCAGCGATTACATTTTTGGCTAAAAATAGAACTTTAGAATTTCCTTTAAAAACAAAATCATCCTCTTCCAGAAGACAATCATGAATATAATCAGGATGAACGGTTGTTCTCGGAATTTTAAAATCAAACCATTCGTGAAGAGGAAGCTCGAAATTGATTCCGTGCATATAATTGAATAGAGATTTTTTTAAACCAAAGCTGAACTTACCATGATCGATTCCTGTTTTATCTGTAAAATCAACATCGTTGTTGGCAAACAAAATTTCCTGCTTAATCGGAGTAACACCAAATTCTTCCGGATTAATTCCGACAGGTGAATGCGCCGTCATCGCAAACTGATGCCAGAATCCACTTTGTAAAATTCCCATCTCAAAAAGCTGACGAACCATTTCCAGAGAATCCACTGTTTCCTGAATAGTTTGAGTAGGGTAGCCATACATTAGATAAGCATGAATCATGATCCCTGCTTCTGTAAAATTTCTTGTTACTTTGGCAACCTGTTCTACAGAAATTCCTTTATCGATTAATTTCAAAAGTCGGTCACTCGCAACTTCAAGTCCACCTGAAACGGCAACACAACCGGAAAGTTTTAAAAGAAAACACAGATCTTTGGTGAAACTTTTTTCAAAACGTATGTTCGTCCACCAAGTTACGACCAGATTTCTTCTTAAGATTTCCAACGCAACTTCACGCATCAATGCAGGAGGAGCCGCTTCATCCACAAAATGAAATCCTGTTTCTCCAGTGGTCCGGATCAATTCTTCCATTCTGTCAACCAAAATTTTAGCTGAAATCGGTTCGTAAATTTTAATATAATCTAAAGAAATATCGCAAAAAGTACACTTTCCCCAATAACAGCCATGTGCCATTGTGAGCTTATTCCATCTTCCGTCGCTCCATAAACTGTGCATCGGATTGGCAATTTCAATCACAGAAATATATTGATCCAATTGTAAATCAGAATAATCTGGAGTTCCGATATCGGCTTGTTTGTAATCGTGTCTTGTGGAATTATTTTTATAGGAAACTTCTCCGTTTTCAATTAAAAAAGTTCTTTTGACTTCGACAGGCTCAGTCACCTTCGAAATTATATTTTGATAAAGTAATTCAATCGGAAGTTCTCCGTCATCCAAAGTAATAAAATCAAAAAACTCAAAAACTCTTTGATCTTTTAATTCTCTGAGTTCTGTGTTCGGAAATCCGCCACCCATCGCAGTTTTGATGTACGGATAATTTTCTTTGATGTATTGAGCACAGCGAAACGCAGAATATAAATTTCCGGGAAAAGGAATAGAAAAACAAATCAGTTTTGGCTGAACAAACTCTAATTTTTCCTGAAGAATCTTTAAAGTAAAATCATCTATAAAAGTAGGTTCGCCGCAAATTTTAGAATAAAGTTCATCAAAAGAATTGGCACTTTTTCCTAATCTTTCCGCATAACGGCTAAACCCAAAATCAGGATCAATATTTTCAACAATATAATCCGAAAGATCTTCTAAATACAAAGTTGACAAATGTTTGGCTTTATCCTGAAGCCCCATATTTCCGAAAGCAAATTCCATATCATCAAGCTGATTGAATCGGGAGGCTTCCGGAAGAAAATTCATCGAACAGATTTGTCTTGCCAACGTTGGGGTTTTACCCTGCAGAAAAGCAATAACCTGATCGATCGTTTTGAGATACTCTTCTTTTAAAACATAAATTCTCTGAGCGTTTTCTGAAATATTCTGAAGATCAATTTCTTTGGCAAAAATTTTCTGAAGTCCGTCTTTCGAAAATAATTTCAAAATGACCTCAATTCCCAAATCTGTCTGAAAGCTGGAAATATTTTTGGTATTCAGAAAACCTTTAATATAAGCTGTTGCCGGATAAGGCGTGTTAAGCTGTGTGAAAGGCGGAGTAATGAGAAGCAGATCTTTCAAAAGAAAATTTTTGCAAAGTTATTTTAAATATTCAGATTCTGAAAATTTATGACCGTTTAAAACAAAACCACTGATCGGATGTCAGTGGTTTTTTAATTTATTTTATATTCAGATTAAATTTCTTTGAAACTTAAACCTTGTTCTGCCAAAAGTTTTTGTTCCTGATCTTTGTAATAACCACTTACCAATTTATCGTGAATGGCTTCAAACGCAGCAAGGGTTTCATTGATTTCAGCATCGGTGTGAGAAGCTGTAGGAATTAATCTTAACAAGATCATTCCTTTCGGAATTACAGGATATACCACTACCGAAGTAAAGATCCCGTAGATTTCTCTTAGATCTTTTACCAAAAGGGTAGCTTCTACCGGAGTTCCCTGCATCATCACCGGAGTTACACAAGTGTTTGTGTCTCCAATGTTAAAGCCTCTCTCTTTAAGACCATTCTGTAATTTATGCGTATTTTCCCAAAGTTTTGCTTTGATTTCTGGTCTTGTTCTCAGCAGTTCCAGTCTTTTTAAACCTCCGATTACCATTGGCATCGTTAAAGATTTAGCAAAAATCTGAGATCTTAAATTGAATTTCAGATATCGGATAATTTCTTTATCACCTGCGATGAATGCTCCAAAACCAGCCATAGATTTGGCAAAAGTAGAGAAGTAAACATCAATCTGATCCTGACAACCCTGTTCTTCACCGGCTCCGGCTCCTGTTTTTCCAAGAGTTCCGAATCCGTGAGCGTCATCAACTAAAAGTCTGAATTTATATTTTGATTTTAATTCACAGATTTCTTTTAATTTACCTTGCTGTCCTCTCATTCCGAAAACTCCTTCGGTAATCACTAAAATTCCACCTCCGGTTTCTTCCGCTACTTTAGTTGCTCTTTCAAGGTTTTTTTCAAGGCTTGCAATATCGTTATGTCTGTACGTAAATCTTTTTCCAGCGTGAAGTCTCACCCCATCTACGATACAAGCGTGAGAATCAACATCATAAACAATTACATCGTTTCTTCCCACCAAAGCATCGATGGTAGAAACCATTCCCTGATAACCGAAATTTAATAAATATGCAGATTCTTTCTGAACGAAATCAGCAAGCTCTCTTTCCAATTGCAAATGCTGCTCAGTTTCTCCCGACATTGCTCTTGCACCCATCGGATAAAACATTCCGAATTCCGCAGCTGCTTTTGCATCAGCCTCCAGAACTTCAGGATGATTACACATTCCCAAATAATCATTCGCACTCCAGAAAATAACTTCTCTTCCCTGAAACTGCATTCTCGGTCCGATTGGTCCTTCTAATCTCGGGAAAATAAAATAGCCTTCACCATAATCTGCAAATTGTCCAAGAGGTCCTGGATTTTCTTTTATTCTGTCAAAAATATCCAACATTTTATTAATATTTTAAGTAAAAAAGCCTTTTGCGGTTACAAAAAGGCTTGATTTGTATAAATTTTTTGTCCTTATTTAATGAATTCAGTTTTAAAAACTTCGTCGTAGTTGTGCACGCAGTTGTTTATAAATCCTTGTTCTGCCATCCACTTATCACTGTATACTTTAGTGATATATCTTGAACCGTGATCCGGATAAATCAATACAACTAAATCATTTTCTGAAAATTCGTGAGATTGGGCATATTGCATTAAAGCCTGTGTAACAGCTCCTGTTGTATAACCTCCCATAATTGCTTCTTTCAAAGCGATTTCACGGGTTCTGTAAGCAGACATTTCGTCATTTACTCTTACAAATTCATCTACTTTATCGAAAAGAAGGGCAGAAGGGATTAAATTTTTTCCCATACCTTCAATCTGATAAGGATGAACATCTTCTTTATGAATTTCTCCGGTTTCGTGGTAGCTTTTCAGGATAGATCCGTCTGCATCCACACCAATAATTTTAATATCCGGATTTTTCTCTTTTAAAAATTTTGCTGAACCCGACAGAGTTCCTCCGGTTCCTGTACATGCAAAAAGGTGAGTTACTTTTCCCTGAGTCTGTTCCCAGATTTCGGGACCGGTGGTCTGGTAATGCGCATCAATATTCAATTCATTGAAATACTGGTTGATATAAACGGAATTAGGCGTTTCTGAAGCGATTCTTTTGGCAACTTCATAATATGATCTCGGATCATCTGCGGGAACATTGGCAGGGCAGATATAAACGGTAGCTCCTAAAGCTTTCAGATAGGCAATTTTTTCGGGCTTGGTTTTATCACTTACCGCCAGAATACATTTATATCCCTTAATGATACAAACCATTGCAATTGAGAATCCTGTATTTCCTGAAGTAGTTTCCACCACTACGGAATCTTCTTTTAATAAACCTTTTTTCTCAGCGTTTTCTATAATATGAAGTGCGATTCGATCTTTTGTGGAATGTCCAGGATTATATGATTCTAACTTGGCATAAACGGTTGCAGGAATATCTTTCGTCACAGTGTTAAGCTTCACCATAGGAGTATTTCCTATTAGGCCAAGTATATTATCGTAAACATTACTCATTATTTGTTATTTTTCAATAAAAATCTGTCGGCAAAAATACAAAAAAATAAATTTATTTCTAAACTTTTGTTTGATTTCTAACCTCTAAAATAGATAAAAAATTGTTTTCTGTTGCTATCTAAAGATGAAACTTTTCAAAAAGCGAGCCAAAATCTTTAAATTTTGTTAAAAACCGTCTAAAATCATATAAAAGCCTTATTTTCGCGTAATTGATTTATTACTATGAAAAATTGGACTTTTAAGCAATGGAACACCGTTCTCGGATGGGTCGTTTTCGTCATTGCATTTTTCACGTACTTGTCCACCATAGAACCGAATTTCAGTTTTTGGGATTGTGGCGAGTATATTTCCTCGGCGGTAAAACTTGAAGTAACGCACGCTCCGGGAGCGGCTTTATTTCAGATTGTGGGTGCTGTGGCAGCCATTTTTGCTTTAGGAAAGGGCGAAAATTATTCTATCGTGATCAACGCGATGTCTGCATTGTTTAGTGCGTTTACGATCTTGTTTTTGTTCTGGACCATCACACATCTCGTAAGAAGGCTTTTAAACAAGGATTTTGATGACATTACAAAACATCAGGAGATTTCTATTCTTTTTGCAGGAGTTGTAGGAGCGTTATGCTTCACCTTTTCAGATACCTTCTGGTTCTCTGCGGTAGAAGGGGAAGTTTACTCGATGGCTTCTATGTTTATCGCACTTTTGGTCTGGTTAATTACCAAATGGGAGAATGAATATCAGGCGAAAGACAGCGAGAGATGGATTATTTTAATTTTCTTCATTCTCGGACTTTCAGTAGGGGTTCACATGATGTGTATGCTGGCGATTCCGGCAATTTGTCTTATCTATTATGCAAGAAATTATACTTTCACCTGGAAGAATTTTATCTGGGCAAATGTAATTACACTGGTAATCTTAGCCATTGTTTTCAAAGGGATTTTCCCATTAATCATGACGATGTTCGGGAAACTTGAAATTTTCTTTGTGAACGGTTTAGGTCTTCCTTTCCACTCAGGAACCATTGCTGCTTTTATTTTAATGGTTGCGATCTGCTATTTCCTGATTTCTTACGCAAGAAAGATGAAGAAAAACCTTTATCAGACGGTTGCCTTATCCATTGTTTTCATGATGATCGGTTTTTCATGCTGGATGGTTATTCCTATCCGGGCAAATGCCAATCCGCCAATGAACCTTAATGATCCGGACAACGCCATCGGAATGCTGGATTATTATAACAGAGAACAATACGGAGACTGGCCTACAATTTACGGTCAGAATTATACGGCTTTTCTGGATGCAAACGGAATTGAGAAAAATGAAGACGGAAGTTTCAAAACTCAGAAAACCGGAGAAATTTACGAAAAAGATGAGAAAACAGGAACGTACAGAAAAACGGGAGACCGATTCAATTATGTTTTCAACAAGGCTCATGTAGGTTTTATGCCAAGAATGTTCAATGAGGACAAAGATGTAATGGCAAACTACATTTCAATGTACGGTGCGCCGGATTTCACCTTTAATTACAGTAATGAAGATGTTGCAGACAGCCCTGAAGCGAAGCAGATTTTCGATGAATTAAGAAAGAAATATGAAGACGGATCTATTACCGCTGCAGATTATTTAAAAGTAAAACCATACAACTTAATCAACGTTCAGAAGCCTTCTCTGGCTCAGAATATGGATTATTTCATCACATTCCAGAACGGATATTACTTTGTAAGATATCTGATGTGGAATTACGTAGGTCGCCAGAATGATCTTGAAGGTAACATGGAAAGCACAAGAGGAAACTGGATCTCAGGAATTTCTTTTATTGATGATGCTTTATGGGGAAATCAGGATAAGATGCCTGCAAAATTCAAAAATGAAAGTACTGTAAAATTTTTCTTTTTACCTTTAATTTTAGGATTAATCGGATTCTTTTTCCAGCTTAACAGAGATTTCGGAAGATTCTATGCAATGCTTTCAATCTTTGTTTTGATGAGTGTGGGAATCGTTTTCTATACAGGAGTAAAACCTTTTGAACCGAGAGAGAGAGATTATGCAATGGTAGGTTCGTTTTATGTTTTTGCCATCTGGATCGGATTGGGAGCAGGAGCAATTCTTTGGTTCTTACAGTCTAAAATAAAATCGAATGCAGCAAACATTGTTGCAGGAGTGGTTCTTCTTGGAGTTCCTTTCATGATGGGCTTCCAGAACTATAATGTACACAACAGACACGACAGATATACTTCTTACGATTACGGATATTCTGTATTGAAATCTCTGCCTAAAAATGATATTGTTTTCGTTTACGGAGATAACGATACGTATCCGGTTTGGGCAATTCAGGAGACTGAAAACTTCAGAGATGATGTAAAAGTAGTTAACTTTACCTTAGCTTCCACACCCTGGAATATCGATCAGATTAAGAGAAGAACGTACAATGCGGCTCCGGTTCCGGGAGTTTTAACGCATGACGATTACAGAGACGGTGTAAACGACCAGATCTATATGATGAAGAAGGAAGACTGGCAGGGACTTTTCTCAATGTTAAAAGAACAGGGAGCTCCGCCAACGGAATTTGCTGAATTCAGAAAATATCTTACTCAGGATTCTATGACGATGAAAGAAGCGATCAGCTTCCTGAAATATACTTCTCCGGCGAAAAACGAACTTCTTAAAATGTATTTCGGGGAAGAAAAATTCGAGAAATATAATATCTTACCTGTCAATAAATTTATTTTACCTGTCAATAAAGAAAATGCGGTAAAAGCGGGAATCATTAAAGCGGCAGATCTTCCGGAAACAGTAAATCAGATCATGATTAGTTATAAAGGAAATACGCTGTATAAAAACAATTTAATTTTACTTGATGTTTTAGCGAATTTCGACTGGAAAAGACCAATCAACTTCTCTTCGGGAGGAATCTATGACAGCGAAAATATTTTCTTCTTAGATGAATATCTTCAGTTTGACGGATTCAGCTACAGATTAGTTCCGATTCATACTCCACAATCGCAGGGCGGAGATATGGGAAGAGTAGATGCCAATTCTCTTTACAATGTGGTTAAAAACTTCAGATGGGGTAATTTTAAGAATTTAAATGCCCACTTTGACGAAACTGCAACGTCTAACATTATGAGCTACAGAGCTTCTGCAAGCAGAGCAGCAGCAGCTTTAGCAACGATGGGAGAAAAAGGAAAAGCACTGGAACTATTGGATTTAGCTTCTAAAGAAATCCCTGCTGAAAAATACAATGATCCTCGTTCTCTAAGCTCAATGGTTTACGGATATATTGTTGCAGGACAGGAGAAAAAAGGATTACAGCTTGCTGAAGTTCTGAAAAAAGGAATTTTTGAAGAATACGATTATTATATGAGTCTGAGCAAATCTGACCAGAGTTATCTGAAAAGACAGATCAGAACAAAACCAATGGAATATTCTTTAGTAATCTCTGCCGTTACGGATGCTTATTCGAAGATTGGAAAAAAAGATAAAGCGTATGATTATCTGATAAAATCCATCGAGCCGATTGATAAGAAATTCAACACTTTTGTAGAAAACCTTAAAGAAATGGGCAAAGAGAAAGCGATGAAGGAATCTGAACAGGTACAGAAAATCACTCCTTTTTACCAATATCTTTTCGATGTAATGGAACCTTTTGATTCTACTTACTCCAAAGAAAAAGAGGCGCAGATCACCAATTCGATTATTAAAGCAACGCAATAATAACAAAACTTAAAACGGAACTTCGGTTCCGTTTTTTTTATATATTGGGATTCAGAAATTTTAAGATTATATTTGTGGGATCAAAGAAGCACAATGGTAGAGACGAAAAATAACAAAATCCCGGTATATGCTGTAATTTTTACAGTCGTTTTTAAACTTTTATTTTTACTTACCCACTACATTCAGGAAGATGCATTCATCACCTGGAGAGTCGCACAAAATCTTCTGGATTACGGAGTAATCGGATTTAACGGCGATACGAAAATATCTGCATCTACAACGCATCTTTATGTTTTTGTATCTTATCTCTTCAATTTAATTTTAGGGAAAGACAATTTCATAGAACCACTTCTTGTATTTAATTCCATACTTTTCACGATAGGAACTTTATTTCTTTCGAATCTGGTTCTGAAAAATGTCTGGCACAAAGCTGTTTTTATCTTTTTAATAGGAATCTTACCGCCATCAATTAAAATTTCCATCCTCGGAATGGAGTACGGAATTCTTTTCTTTTTAGAAATGGCATTGCTGTATTATGGCTTTCATAAAGGTAAAAAGTGGGCTCTGATTGTATTGCCAATCCTCATTTTGTTTACAAGAATTGATACGGTCATCTTTTTGGGAATTGTGTTTTTAATCGATCTTTTGTGGAATAAAAAGATTCGGTGGACTTATATTTTAGGAGGGATTTTAGGGATTTCAGTGGTCTTGACTTTCAACTGGTTATACTTTGGTGAATGGGTTAACAATACGATTATCGCCAAAAAACTGGCGTATGACAACCATTTTACCATGCAACAGGATCTTGAATGTTTCAGGCTGAACTTCGGAAACTTCTGGGGAATGCTGAAACTTCCCGGAGATTTTAATCCGCTCACTGTTCTATTGCTCGTCTTTGAATTGCTGTGCTTTATTTATCTGGTAAGACAGAGAGACAGAAGAAACATTTTCTTATGGATGATCTTCATTTTCGGATGGGTAAAACAGTTCATATTCCTTTCTCAGAAAAGTCTTTTCGACTGGTATTACTGGGTTCCGCAGATCTTACTCTTCGTGCCGGTCCTGATTTTTGTATTGGAGCAGAAAGTAAAAAGAAATCTCTGGTTATCATTATTGGTTATCGTCTATATCATTCCCATGTTAGCTTTTCAGACGGTACATTCAATTGCTACCGGAAACGGAGAATGGAATTACAGAAGGACAATCGGAACATTTTTAAACCAATATGAGAAAAACAAAAACCAATGGATTTTCCTTGAACCTGCAGGTTATGTACCATATTTTTCAGGGTTAAAAACCATCGATGAAGTAGGTTTGGTGGATAAAAAAGTACAGGAAGAAATCAGAAAAGACAAGCCGAATTTCTGGATCAATACCGTGAAAAACAGAAAACCTAAATATCTTCTTTCTTACGACGACCTGTTTACATCTAAAAATGCAGAATATTTAAAACTTCATTATAAACTGATTAAAGAATTCCGTGTAAAGGACCATCTGAAAAGTGATAATAGGATTTTAGAAAAGATTTATATTTTAAAACCTTCCGGAACGGATTATAATTTATACGAAAGAATTGATTAATTTTAGATTTTGCTGGAAGATAGAAGTTTAAAGTTTATTGTAATGACTCATCAACTCCAAAACCCTCAAGCTCTAATACGCTAAAACAACTAAAACTATGAAATACTGTGCATTTCTCCGCGGCGTCAACGTAAAAGGAACCAATATGAAAATGGCAGAAGTCTGTCAGGTTTTCAAGAATGCAGGAATGAACGATGTCGCTTCAGTTTTAGCGTCTGGAAATATTGTTTTTTCCTCCGATAAAAAAAGTGATGAATTAAGGCTGATTCTTGAGAAAGCGATGTCTGAACATTTCTCTTACGAAGCGTATCTGTTTATAAAATCTCAGGAAGAAACAGAACAGGTTTGGAACGGAAACCCCTTTGAAAAGAATGATGATCTTCATGTGTATGCCTTTGCAGGAAATGATGGCGTGGAAAATATTTTAATGACGGAATTTGAAAATGCTGTGAAATCTGAAAATGAAGATGCAGAAATTGTGAATCATATTTTTTACTGGCAGGTTTCCAAAGGAAATACACTAGATTCTGCTTTTGGAAAAATTTTAGGTAAAAAAAGCATGAAAGATCAGTTTACAAGCAGAAATATTAATACTTTCGAGAAAATTTTAAAGAAATTTTAAATCGATTTCTCTTACACATGCTTCGAAAGTTTCGGAATGGTTATAAAACTTGTTTGAATTTAATAGCTGTAACCATTACAAAGGCGCCATATTCATTAAAAACTATATTGTCTTCAATTCTTATTGATAATTTGATTTTCTTGCGCCTTAAAGATTTGAGATTAATAAGAAACTTGCGTCCTTGCGTTTTCCAACAAGAACATTATTATTTTAAAAAAAGTTAAACAAAACATAATAAGACATAAAGCTTCAATGTTAAATTGGGGCTTTTTTTGGAAATTCTTTAATTGTCTCATAAAAATTGCATTTAAAATAAGAATAATTTGGAAAGATTCGGAGTAGTTTTTTTATGACAATCCAACGATTAATACTATTCTCAAATTATTAAACCTGATCTCAGTTCAGATTCACGAATTTTAAATAAATTTACAAAAACTAATATTCAAAAAAATGTCTGAATAATAATTTCAGACAAACCGGCATTTTATGAAAGTATTTACTATTGTTCGCGGATTATTTGATACACGGAAAAGATCATTAATCATTGACGACAATTTTATAAAATTTGAAAATAAAGATCAAAAGAACGATCTTTTTACCATCATCAAAAAGGAGGATATTGCCGGAATTCGTTACGGTATTCACTTCATCGACGGATATAAATTTACTATCGGAAGAGAATATCAGATTTTTATCCGAAATAAATCAGACAAAGAACTCAAAATATTTTTCAAACTTTTTTACAGAAGAAAATTAGACGAAAAACATCAGTTGTATTGCGATATTGTTGATGAATTGTGGGAAAAATTCATTAATGAAATTGTGCATAATTATCTTTCAAAATATAGGAATAACGAGAAAATCAATATTTCAGGAATAGAAATTGATGAAGACAGAATCAGATTCAATAAGAAAGAAATATTGTTTGAAGATCTGGAATTGAAACAATATCGCCATCATTTTATGATTTTCTCAAAAGAAGATAATTATAACAACAAAATGTTGTACTACTTAAAAGATAAAGATGCAATAATACTGTTTAGTGTATTAAAAACTATAATTAAAGATGAACAACTTAGAACAAAAGAAATTTCCGATAGGGAAGTATCAGGAGCCTGAAAATATTTGTGATGTTACACTTGATGAATATATTAAAGTAATTAAAGACTTTCCCGGAAGGCTGAAAAACCTGATCGAAAACTTTAACGACGAACAGTTAGATACCCCATACAGAGAAGGCGGATGGACAGTGAGACAGGTTGTGAATCATCTGGCAGACAGCCATATCAATAGTTTTATGCGTCTGAAACTGGCTCTTACCGAAGATAATCCCACGATAAGACCTTACGACGAAGCAAAATGGGCAGAACTTCAGGACAGTCTCAATATGCCTGTAAAACCTGCCATGAGAATGCTGAAAGGAACGCACCAGAGATGGACAGCCTTACTGAAAAGTATGACCAATAAACAGTTTGAAAGAACTTTTCATCATCCGGAACACAATAAAGACTACAATTTAAGGAGCCATCTTGCGCTTTACGTATGGCATTGCAATCATCATTTTGCGCACATCGAAACTTTGAAGAAAGAAAAAGGTTGGTAAAAAAAAGTCTCCATAATCCTGAAGATTTTAATGAAATTGTACAGAGTATTTCAGGGCTAAAGCAAAATTCACCCAGAAAATGGGGGAAAATGGATGTCTGTCAGATGATGAGGCATTGCAGTTATGTCCTGTTAATTCCGCAGAGAAAATTACAGCTTGCCCCGATAAACATTCTTTTCCGCTGGATAGGAATTGTTACAAAATTGGAAATGCAAATTTTTAATAACGGAATTCCCCGAAATATGCCGACTTTTCAAAAACTTATTGTTAATTTTGAATGTGATTTTAATTCAGAAAAAGCGAACCTCCTGAAAACGCTTGAAGACTACAAAGTAACTTTTAAGACAGGAAATTTGCCCCTTCAACACGTGCTTTTTGGACGAATGAAAGAAAAAGACTGGGGATTTTTAGAATATAAACATCTGGATCATCACCTAAAACAATTTAGTACATGAGTTTTTTTGATAAAATATTTGGCGGAAAAGAAGATACACCGGAGCAGAAATCGTTCTGGAAAAAGATAGAATCTGAAGAAGACCTGGAAAAAGCCATTCAGGATTCTTTTCAGCACAGGATAGCAATATTCAAGCATTCAACCAGTTGCTTTATCAGCAAAACCGTGTTGAGAAATTTTGAGAAAGAAATAGAAAATCTGGATCAGAAAATAGATTTATATTACTTAGATTTGCTGGCTCACAGACCGGTTTCCAATAAGATTGCTGAAGATCTCGGAGTAACGCACCAAAGTCCGCAGCTTATTGTAATAGAAAACGGAAAGGCTGTAAACAACGCTTCTCACCAGAATATATCGGTAGACCAAATTGTATAATGACGAATATAAATAATTATCTAGCAAAAGTTTTGAATGTTCCTTTGGAAAAAGTGAATATGTGCAGTCTGCATTATGAAGTAAAGAAAGTGCAGAAAAACCAGTTTCTTTTACAGTACGGTGAAGTCTGCAGATATATTTATTTCGTGGAAAAAGGACTTCTGAAAATGTACTCCATCGATAAAAACGGTAAAGAACATATCATCCAGTTCGCACCCGAAAGCTGGCTTACTTCAGACCGGAGCAGTCTTTATTTTAACGAAAAGTCCGTGTATTATATTGAAGCGGTAGAAGATTCCGAAGTACTGCTGCTGCATCCGGATTTTATCAATAAACTGATCGGGGAATTTCCCGACAGTCTGGAAAAAAGCGATATCCTCCTTCAGAAACATATAAAAAGTCTTCAGGACAGAATCAATTCCCTTTTGGCAGAAACTGCAGAAGAAAGATATATGAAATTCATTAAAATGTATCCGGATCTCCTGCTGAGAGTTCCACAATGGATGATTGCTTCTTATCTTGGGATTACTCCCGAAAGTTTAAGCCGTGTAAGAAAAGAACTTGCAAGGAAAAATTTCGTTCCGGACAGCAAATGATTTTTAAATGAGTCTTTTTAAACTTTTACGTAAGCACAAAAGATAAACTGAACTTTAC
>NZ_JBBCQL010000061.1:0-20655 GCF_037149975.1 Chryseobacterium sp. VD8
AAAGCAGATTCTCTTACGAACGGAGTTTATATGGACTTCAGATCATTTGTAGATCAGAAAAAAGATTTGGAACTTATTGTCAGAAAAAATAATGAAGGTAAAATAAAGGGGGTTAAAAGAATTGACGGGTATGATAATTTCAAAGATTATTTTGCTGTAATAGATAACGGGATCGCTTATAAAAAGACACCAACATGCCTTATAGAAATCGAAAAGGATGAAGAAGGATATTTTATCACTGCCGCTGCGGAAGAATTATTTCCAGAACAAACCAATTACTATGTAGCAGGAGCAGGAGGAGGCTTAATAACAGCTTTGGCTGTCTCAGTTATAGATCTGGCTATTTCAAGAATCAGAAAGCAGAATGCAAAATATTACAGAGTTGGAATAGACATGCTAACAGGAGAATATATTTTACCTGCAAACTTTGATAAAAATAAATAGATTGCTTATAAAAAAGAGACAACGTGTCTCTTTTCTCTTTTTATAAATGAAAGGAATAAGAAGTGGTATTCATCAGCAAAGAGAATGTTCCGTATTTGTAGTTTTTACATCAAAAAGTAAAATTATTTTGAAAACAGTCCGGATTTGTCCTAATGTTTATGAAAGTAGAAACGAAATTAAATTTTAATTTTATTGGCTTATAAATTGATACTAAAAAATACTGCAACTTCAGAAGGTAAATGAACAAGTCTATCGTAATTTTAGCTCTTATTTTTAATTGTTTCTTCTTTTTCCAGGCACAGGAAAAAAAGGATTCGATCTATTACAAAATTGAAAAATTTTCAGATAAGAGAAAATTTACAAAATTCCTTCACCGTTTTATATTTCGTAGAGAAGCAGATTCCGTTTCCGTAAAAACAACCACCGAAAAAGTAGCGCAGGAAACATATGACGGAAAATACATCAGAAATATTACAATAGAAACCATAGATCCTTTCGGATATGGCTCTCGGGATAAAAAAGAAAAATCCAGATGGTACGACTGGTTTACCAATCATCTTCATTCCAATACTAGAATTTCTACGGTTAACAATTATTTACTTTTTCAAAAAGGAGAAGAATACAATGCCCAGAAAATCTACGAGTCTGAACGTCTGCTGAGAACAATGCCTTTTATCAACAGAGTGAACATCAGTATTTCCGACAGTACTTCCACCAGAGATTCCATAGATGTTATCGTGAAAGTGCTGGATTCATGGAGTCTGAAACCCAGAGCAAGCTATTCCGGAAGTAAAATCGGATTAGGCGTTACCGAAGAAAATTTTCTCGGATTGGGGCATGATTTAAGTTTTCTGTACCGTAACGATTCCAAAGAAAAGCAGAATTACTTATTGGGAAGCTATACTGCATACAATTTATGGGGTTCCTACATCAATGCGCAGATTCTGGGAGAGCGGGATTTTGCTAAAAATGAGAGAATAAGTCTCAGTGCAACGCGCGATTTTTTCTCCCCATTAACCCAATGGGCGGGAGGATTTAATTTTGAATACTTCATGCGCCGTGTTTTGCTGCCTATAGAATCAGAAACAGTTTTTCCCGAAGCTCAGATCAAAGTGTACAGTCAGAATTTGTGGGGAGGTTATCAGATTCCCATAGCCTCAAGATCTTCAGAAAAAGTTTCCAGCAATATTGCTTTAATCGGAAGATTCCAGAATTATCAGTACAAGGATAATCCGGCAATAGACAAGTACGATTATTTTACCTCTTACAGCAGTTTTCTGGCGTCTGTAGGATTTATACAGCGAAAATTTTCTGTTCAGAAAAATATCTTTCAGTACGATCTTCCGGAAGATATTGCGTACGGAACTTCGGCGAGCCTTACAGCGGGAGGTTTGTCCAGAAACAACAGAATCATTCCGTATGCCGGAATTTCTGTAGCACACGGAGATTTTACCAGTATAGGATATTTCAGTGTGAAAGCACAGTTCGGGAAATTTTTCAATGAGGAAAGACAAAACCGCGAATCTTTCCGATTGGATGCCACCTATTTTACCAATCTTATGGATTGGAAGTTTGCCAGTGCGAGACACTTTTTTTCTCCCACACTAGCTTTGGGAAACCCACAGCAAAACTATTCCTACAGAGACCGCATCAATCTTTCTTCCAGTGATGAGTTTCCGGTGTACAGTGCAGATTATATCGGGACAAAAAAACTCGTTCTGCGATATCAGCTTCAGCTTTTCGTAAACAAAACATGGAAAAACTTTCATTTCAGTCCTTACTTAACAGCTGCAGCAGGCTGGTTGGCGGGACCGGATGAAAAACTGTTAAAAACAAACGTTAATACAAAAATAGGAATCGGCGTTCTCATTAATAATCCTTTTCTGGTATTCAACCGGATTCAGATTTCCTTCACCTATTACCCAAAAGTTCCTTTTGACAATAATTCATTGTTCGATTTCAACAGCAACCGGAACAACCTTTTGCCAATGAACGGCTTTACAACAGACATCCCGCATTTCGTAAATTTTGGAAATTAAAAAAAGGACAGAATTAAATTTTTGTTCTTCAAAATTAAGACTAAGGAATTATCCTGCATTTTGTTATCTTTGCAAATTACAAGATTCTTAAATGAAAAACATACGAAATTTTTGCATAATCGCCCACATCGACCACGGTAAAAGTACTTTGGCGGATCGTCTTTTGGAATATACCAATACGGTGACTCAGAGAGAATTGCAGTCTCAGACACTGGATGATATGGATTTGGAGAAAGAACGTGGAATTACCATTAAATCCCACGCGATCCAGATGGATTATGAATATAAAGGAGAAAAATATATTTTAAACCTTATTGATACACCGGGACACGTAGATTTTTCTTACGAAGTTTCCCGTTCCATTGCTGCCTGCGAAGGAGCGCTTCTAATTGTAGATGCGGCACAGAGTATTCAGGCACAGACGATTAGTAATTTATATTTGGCACTGGAAAACGATTTAACCATCATACCTATTCTGAATAAAATTGATCTTCCTTCCGCAAATCCTGAAGAAGTAACCGATGAAATCATGAACCTGATCGGTTGCGACTATGAAGATGTTTTAAGAGTTTCCGGTAAAACAGGAGAAGGAGTTCATCATTTGCTTGAGCAGATTGTAGAAAGAATTCCGGCTCCGGTAGGAGATCCGGATGCGCCGCTTCAGGCTTTGATCTTTGATTCGGTTTATAACCCGTTCAGAGGAATTGAGGCTTACTTTAAAGTGGTAAACGGAAGTATTTCTAAGAACGAAAAAATTAAATTCTTCGCAACCGGAAAAGAATACGGAGCTGATGAGGTGGGAACACTGAAATTGAAACAGGTTCCTAAGAAATCGGTAGAATGTGGAGATGTAGGATATCTGGTTTCCGGAATTAAAGATGCTAGAGAAGTAAAAGTAGGGGATACAATCACCTCTTTTGAAAAACCTGCAGCAGGACCGATTGAAGGTTTTGAGGAAGTAAAGCCAATGGTTTTTGCCGGAATTTACCCGATTGACTCTGAAGATTTTGAAGAACTGAGATTCTCTCTTGAAAAATTAAGACTGAATGATGCCTCTCTGGTTTTCGAACCTGAAAGCTCTGCAGCACTTGGTTTTGGTTTCCGTTGCGGATTCTTAGGAATGCTTCACATGGAAATCGTTCAGGAAAGACTGGACAGAGAGTTCAACATGAACGTAATTACAACGGTTCCCAACGTATCTTACTTCGGATACACCAAAAAAGAACCTGAAGTTCCGATTATGATTAATAACCCATCGGAAATGATGGATCCTACCACGATGGACAGAGTAGAAGAACCTTATATTAAAGCTTCTATCATTACAAAATCTGATTTTGTAGGTTCTGTAATGACACTTTGTATCGAAAAAAGAGGGGAAATCGTTAACCAGAGTTACCTGACTTCAGACAGAGTAGAATTAATCTTCAATATGCCTTTGGCAGAGGTGGTTTTCGACTTCTACGACAGGCTGAAATCCATTTCTAAAGGGTATGCTTCATTCGATTATCATCCGATTGGTTTCAGAGCTTCCAAGCTTGTAAAAATGGATATCCTGATCAACGGAGATATGGTAGATGCACTTTCATCCCTTATTCACGATTCGAACGCTTATCACATCGGTAAGAAAATGTGTGAAAAACTTCGTGAGCTGATTCCGAGACAGCAGTTTGATATTGCAGTTCAGGCAGCGTTAGGAACGAAAGTTATTGCAAGAGAAACCATTAAAGCGTTAAGAAAAGACGTTACCGCAAAATGTTACGGAGGAGATATTTCCAGAAAGCGTAAACTTTTGGAAAAGCAGAAAGAAGGTAAAAAGAAAATGAAGCAGATTGGTAGGGTAGAAGTACCGCAATCGGCGTTTATGGCTGTTTTGAAGCTGAATGATTAGTGAAAGAGCCAAGTAAAAAGGCAAAAGATAAAAGTAAATCCGCAGATTATTTCTGCGGATTTTTGTTTTTAAAATGTGAATTCGTAAATTTGTGTATTCATAACGCAAATTAAAACAATGGAGTCTCCAAAAAAATTACAGGATATAAAAGTGGCTGTAGATGCAGTAATTTTCGGGTATTTTGATAAAAAAGATCTGCAGATCCTTCTCATTAAAAGAAATATCGAGCCCTTCAAAGGAGGTTGGGCGCTTCCAGGAGGTCTGGTTTTGGATGATGAAAATCTTGATGATGCCGTAAAACGCGAACTCCACGAAGAAGCGGGAATAAAGCCCGATTTTTTGGAGCAGCTTTACACTTTTGGAAACGTCGGTCGCGATCCCCGAAACCGCGTAGTTTCCATCGCTTATTTAGGGCTTGTCAATCCATCCTATCATGAGTTGTTTGCCGATTCTGATGCGGAAGATGCACAATGGTTCAGTGTCAATCAGCTCCCGAAACTGGCTTTTGATCATCAATCTATTATTGATATTGCCTTAAAAAGACTTCGTACAAAACTCCAGTATCAGCCGATCGGTTTTAATCTTTTAAACGATGAATTTGCCTTTTCTGATCTTGAAAACCTTTACAAAACCATCATCGGAAAAGAAATAGACCGCCGTAATTTCCGCAAAAAGATCATGAGCTACGGATTGCTTAATGAAACCAATAATCTTAAAAAAGAAGGCAGCGGAAGACCCGGAAAACTCTTCACTTTTAATCAGGAAAAATACAGGGAACTCGAAGAGCAGGGATTTTATTTCGAAATCAAATAGTTTTTCTTAAACACAAAAAGCACAAATATTTACACGAATTTTCACGAATGATTTTTTTGCGTTCGCTGTCATTCAGAAGCGAAGCGGAATGAAGTAGTGTCATTTGTAAAAAACATTTGCGCCATTTGTGTTTAAAAAAAATCAGCTTACCAAGTCAATACGATTCCAATTTCAACATCAATAGAAACGGACTTTAGTCCGTTCTTTCAATTAAAAAATCTCAATTGGCTTTAGCCTAAACATAAAAACCAATAAATACTTGTGCCCTTTGTGAAAAACATTTGCGCCCCTTGTGTTTAAATAAAATAATTTTTCAATTCAGAAATTTCAATTGGCTTTAGCCTAAACATAAAGCCAATAAATATTTGTGTCATTCGTGTTTCAATAGAATAAATTTTAACGCTGAAAATCAATCAATTAAAATATTTAGCGTAAAAATAACACAAATAAATTTGGAAGATAAAATCAGAATCCTTTAAATTTGTGTAAAAATAACGCAATCATGAAATATACATTAAATAATACCATCGAAAGATTTCATCAAAAAGAAAATCCGGAATTCCTTTTCTTTTGGGGACATACCGTGAAAGATGAAATTACAAAAGCCTGCTTCAGCCAGTGGTTTCCTTTTGAGTTTGAAGAAAACGGAAACATTTACAAAACGGCAGAACATTATATGATGGCAGGAAAAGCGAGATTATTTAATGATCATGAAATTTTAGAGCAAATTTTAAAATCAGAAACTCCGAATCAGGCAAAAAGTTTAGGCAGAAAAGTCAGAAATTTTGATCCTCAAGTTTGGGACGAGCATAAATATGATATTGTAAAACAGGGAAATCTATTAAAGTTTTCACAAAACGAAAAGTTTAAAAAATTCCTGCTTTCAACAGACGATAGAATTTTAGTAGAGGCAAGTCCGTACGACAAAATCTGGGGAATCGGAATGCTGGAAACCAATGCAAAAGCAAAAGATCCTTCAAAATGGAATGGTGAAAATTTATTAGGATTTGCTTTAATGGAAGTAAGAGACGAATTAAGAGGGTAAAAACACAATAACCGTAAACCAATTAGAAATCATGAAAAAAGCAGAACTCCATCCTCAGATATTTTTAATAGAAAATTTCCTTTCCGACCAAGAATGCGATCATTATATTGAAATGACGAAGGATAAAGTCTTTGAGGAAGCGAAAATCAATATGAGAGGTCGACAGGTGATGAGCAAAGGAATCCGGAACAACGACAGATTGATGATTTTCGATGAAAACTTAGCCGAAAATCTTTTTCAACGAGCGGTTGAATTTCTTCCTCAGATTCATGAAAATGATAAAGTTTCAGGTTTTAATGAGATGTTCAGGATTTATAAATATTCTCCGGGACAGCAGTTTAAAATGCACCACGACGGAAGCTACATCAGAAATGAGAATGAAAGAAGCTTTTACACTTTTTTAATTTATCTGAATGACGATTTTGAAGGCGGAGAAACAGAGTTTGAAAATCTGTTCACTGTAGCTCCGAAGAAGGGTTTTGCATTGGTTTTTTATCATCCTTTGAGACACGAAGGGAAAACACTGATCAGTGGAAAAAAGTATGTTTTAAGAACAGATGTAATGTATTTAAAGACTTAAAAATGAAAAAGATCTATGTTTCAGGAAACGGAAATGTATCCTGGGAAAAGTTTCAGCAGTTTTATATCGAACCGTTAAAGAAATTCAGCCTTGATGAGTGTGAATTTATCATTGGAGATTTTTCGGGAACCGATACATTAATGATGGAATTTTTAAAAGATAAAACAGAGAACGTAACCATTCTTCATGTTGGAAAAAGACCGAGATATTTTGCCAATTCTTTTAAAACAAAGGCTGAAAAATGGAAAGTGATAGGCGGTTTTACTTCAAATTATGAAAGAGATACCTTTGGAATTGATCTATGCACTCATTTTCTGGCGGTTGATTTCAATACCGATGAAAAAAGAAAAAGCGGAACATTGAAAAACATCGAAAAGTGTTTTGCTTTAAATAAAATAAAAGTGTAAAAAATTTTACCCATAATTTGCGTAAAAAATACACGAAAATTAACAAATTGTTTCACTAAAAATCATAAAGCTATGTTTGGATTTACACACATCAAATTTGATTCTATGACGTACGTTCTTCATTTTAAAAATGGAAAGATCGCCAAAGAAGGAAGAGGCTTATCGTTCTTTTATTTCGCTCCCAATTCGTCTATTGTGGCGATTCCTTTGGGAAGCAACGATCTGCCGTTTATCTTTAATGAGAACACAAACGATTATCAGACCGTGAAAATTCAGGGACAGATCAGCTATAAAGTGACCGATCCGAAAGCACTTTCCAACACACTGGATTTTACCGTGGACGGAGAAGGAGTTTATAAAAAGAATGACATTGAAAAGCTGAACCAGAGAATCATTAATCTCGCACAGACAGCGACTTCATCTTTTGTACACAATCTTAGTTTAAAAGAAGCAATTCGTTCTGCCAAACAGATTGAAGATCATATTCTGAAAGGATTAATCGATTCCGAATCTATAAAAAGCATGGGAATTGAAATTCTGGGAGCCAATATTTTAGCCGTTCAGACCACTCCTGAAATGGCAAGAGCCCTGGAAACGGAAACCAGAGAAAAACTGCAGCAGCAAGCCGATGAAGCAATTTATGAAAGAAGAAATTTTGCGGTGGAACAGGAAAGAAAAATCAAAGAATCTGAACTGAATACGGAAATTGCTGTGGAAGAAAAGCAAAAGCAGATTGAAGAAAAAAGAATGGAAACCGAAGTTCAGCAGGAAGAAAACAACAGAATCCTTCGTGAAATGAAAATTGCCGCCGATATTTCTGTAGAAAACCAGAGAAAAAAACTGATCGAGCAAAAAACTGAAAACGACAGAAAAGAAGCAGAAACACAAGGTTATATTCTGGAAACCTCCTTAAAGCCATACAAAGAAATCGACTGGAAAGTCCTCACTGCTTTGAACGGAAGACAGGATGCGAGAAATAACATCGCTTTAGCATTTAGAGAATTGGCAGAAAATGCCGGAAAAATCGGAAACCTGAACATAAGTCCTGATTTGTTGGATAGTATTTTGAAAAAGTAAGAGGCAGGAAGAGGGAAGGGCGAAGTTGGAAGCTGTTAACGGTCTCAAAAAGATAAAATAGGTTATCGTCTTTGCTGAGCAGAGCGCTTTTACGAACTTAAAAATAGTTAGTAGTAAAATAAAAACTTTGCAGACTTTGTGTTAAAATAAAAACTTCTGAATAATTAAAAAAATGAAAGTAGAATACGCCATCATCATCAAAAATAAAACCCGTCTTGAGTCCTTAGTCGAAAGATTCAACACGCAGGCTCAGGCGAAGTTTTATATTGAAAGTTCCGGAGGAAATTTTCAGGAATATGTTGATGAACACGAAAAATTCGGTCAGTCATTTCTGGAAGTGCAGACACAGCTTTCCAAAATCATCAAAAATAAAGTGATTGAAAGAGAGTTTGTTCCCTCCTATATTTTCTCCGAAAACAACCTGATTGTAGTGGTAGGACAGGACGGTTTGGTAGCCAATGTTGCCAAATATTCCAAACACATTCCGATCATTGCGGTAAATCCCGATCCCGAAAGATATGACGGCGTTTTACTTCCCTTTACCGCAAAAAACTTTTTAAAAGGAGTGCAAGCTGTGATGAACAGAAATTTTAGTTCAAAAAAAATGAAGTTTGCTGAAGCCGTGCTGAATGACGGACAAAAATTACTGGCAGTGAATGATTTATTTGTAGGAATTTCCTCACATTCTTCCGCACGATATAAAATCATGCTGAACGGAAAACAAGAAACACACTCTTCCAGCGGAATCATTATTTCCACAAAAACAGGAAGTACAGGCTGGCTGAGTTCCATTTTTAATATGGCATTCGGAATTTTAGGCGAAACAGCTTTAAAATATCCGCAGCTGAATGAAGAAGATTTGTATTTTGCAGTAAGAGAACCTTTCAAAAGCATCCGAACGCAGACCGATATCTGCAGCGGAAAACTGAAAAAAGGAAACAAATTAATCATCGAATCACTAATGCCGAATAACGGTTTTATATTTAGTGACGGAATTGAGCAGGATTTTCTACAGTTCAACAGCGGAGCAACAGCAGAAATCAGGCTTTCTGACGATCAAGCAGTTTTGGTTTTAAATTAAAAGCAACCATGAAAACAATGAAATATTTGAAAGATAAAGATAACGCAACAAATCAGGTATTATCAGAAATTTGAAATCTTATGTAGAAAAATCTTTGTGATTTTAGCTAAGTAGAACGCCTTTGCGAACTTAAAAAAAGTTAGTAGTAATAAAAAACTCTGCGGACTTTGCGTTAAAAAAGGATAAGTTAAGAATATAAAAAAGCACAACATGAAAACAACAACTTTATACAGACCCGTCGGAGAAAAAGAAATGCTCTTAATCATCGAAAGCAATTACAGAAAATTCCCTCCAAGATTAAACTGGCAACCCATCTTCTACCCCGTTCTGAATGAAGAATACGCTTCCGAAATCGCAGAAAAATGGAACACACGAGACGAAGCCGGAAATTATCTCGGTTTTGTTACAAAGTTTGAAGTTTCTGAGGAAGTAGTCAGCAAATATCCCTCACAAAACGTGGGAGCAAGAAATCACAACGAACTCTGGATTCCTTCCGAAGAACTCGAAGAATTTAATCAGGCAATTGTCGGCAATATTGAAGTGACAAAAGTTTTCATGGGAAAAGACTTCAAAAAAGCAGCAAATGAAGAGCTGGAAAATCTATTGGCAAACATTAAAAAACTAACAATGACAAATAAAGGAATGGCGAAAGATACACTGGAAATCTTAGCTAAAAAATATTATATCAACGAAAACAACGAAAAAATCAGCATAGAAAATGAAATGCAGAACTGTATTGAAGAAACCGTTTTGTATTCCTCGGAAGAACTGTCGGAAATGACAAAAAACGAACTTCCGGAAACCCAATTTGAGACTCAGTTTGAAGTCTGGAGATGCAGTTCCCTGAAAGCCATTTTACAGTTAGCTGCAGAAGAAAATCAGGAAAAACTGATGTGTCTGAATTTCGCATCAGCAAAAAATCCCGGTGGTGGGTTCATCAACGGAGCCGAAGCTCAGGAAGAAAGTCTGGCGAGAACTTCAGGACTTCACGAAAGTCTGCTTCAGGGTTGGGAATATTACGAAACCCACCGCGCCATGGAATCGTGCTTTTATACAGATATGATGATTTACAGCCCGAAAGTTCCCGTTTTCAGGAAAGACAAAGGAGAATTGCTGGATCAGCCTGTTTTGTGCAATTTTATCACTTCTCCCGCAGTGAACGCGGGCGTTGTAAAACGTCAGGAACCAGAAAGAGCGGATGAAATCTTCGGAGCAATGGATGTAAGAACCGATAAAATGCTCGCTTTAGCATTAAACAAAGGAAATGAAACCTTAATTTTAGGAGCTTGGGGATGCGGAGTTTTTAAAAATGATCCGAAAGAAATTGCCGAATTATTCAAAAAGCATCTTCTTGGGAAGTATAAAAATAAATTTAAAAGAGTGGTCTTTGCCATTCTCTCGAAAAAGGAGGAAATGATAAAGCCGTTTGAAGAAATATCATGAAAATCAATTTAAAAAAATATAAAGAACAGCTACAGGATTGGCCGGAAAAAGGCTATCACATCATGGCTCAGTATGATGAAGATAAAATTATTGTCTACCAATCGTATCGGAAAGAAATAGGCAATTTTGCCGTTAAAAATCAATATTTTGGAGACGCATTCAGTTTAGAAAGAATGACATGGATAAAACCGAACTTCCTTTGGATGATGTTCCGAAACGGTTGGGGAACAAAAGAAGGACAAGAGTCTGTTCTCGCCATTCATTTGAAGATGGATGCTTTTAAAAATTATCTGAAAAATGCAGTCTATTCTTCATACAATGAAAAATTAGAAATTTCAAGGGAAGAATGGCAGAATCAGGTGAAAGAATCTTCTGTGAGACTGCAATGGGATCCGGATCACGATCCTTTTGGAAACAAACTGGAAAGAAGAGCCATACAGATTGGTTTGAGAAATGATTTCATCAAATCCTTTGCTAAAGAAGACCTCCTTTTCATTGAAGATATTTCAGATTTTGTTAAAGAACAGCATCAGTTTGTTTTGAATGAAGATTTAGATCATTTAGTTCTTCCTGAAGAAAAACCGTTGCTGTTTGATGATGAGGATTTAAATAAGAAATTAAGGTTAAAATAATGAAAGATAAACTCTTACTCGCTTCAAAATCACTTACGGGGATTTCCATTGGTGATGCTTTTGGGGAAAGTTTCTTTGGTGAAGAAAGTATAATCAGAACATCAAAGAATCATTCCTGAAAGCACTCTGGATTTTACGGATGATACCATTATGGCAATTGCTGTTTTCAGATCATTGGAAAAATTCGGACAAATCAATCAGGATTTTCTGGCGGAAGAGTTTACCCAAAATTATTATCTTGATATTAATCGAGGTTACGGACCTTCAATGCATCAATATTTCAGAGCAGTAAAGGATGGTGAAAACTGGAAAGAAGTTTCCTATTCAAAATTTGGAGGACAGGGTTCTATGGGAAACGGAGGAGCGATGAGAGCTTCTGTAATCGGAGCTTATTTTTATGATGATCTGGATCAGCTTAAAACAAATGCAGAACTGTCCTGTGAAGTTACCCATGCCAACAAAGAAGCGATGGAAGGCACAAAAGCCATTGCATTAGCTGCGGCTTTTGTCATTCAGGAAAAAATAGGATTGATACAGTTGAATCAGCAGGAATTTATTCAAAAAATTCAGTCTGAATTGAAGGATTCTGATATGAAAAGTAAACTGAACAAAGTCTTATATTTAGACGGAAATCCAAGTATTGAGTTATTGGTCAAAACATTAGGAAACGGAATAAAAATGACCGCTCAGGACACTGTGCCGATTGTACTCTGGATGCTTTCGAGATACCGAAACAATATTGAAGAATGTCTTTGGAATACCGTTTCAGCTTTAGGCGACAGAGACACAACTTGTGCAATGGTTGGAGGAATAAGTATTTTAAGCTGCAATGAAGCATCAATTCCTGATTGGATAAAGAATGTTGAGGATTGGAAAAAAAGCAGATTTTATGGAAATTAAATTAATAAAAGGCGATATCACCAAAATAAACACGGAAGCCATTGTGAATGCAGCCAACTCTTCCTTATTGGGCGGTGGCGGAGTAGACGGAGCCATTCATAGAGCAGGAGGAAAACAAATTCTTGATGAGTGTATAGAAATCAGAAACCGACAGGGCAAATGCAAAACAGGAGAAGCGGTCGTTACAACTGGCGGAAATCTCCCTGCGAAATACGTCATTCATACGGTTGGTCCGGTCTGGAACGGAGATGAAGAAAAAGGATCAAAATTATTGGCAAATTGTTATCATAATTCATTGAAATTAGCAGAAAGTCTAAAGGTGAAAACCATTGCTTTTCCCAACATCAGCACAGGAATTTATCGGTTCCCAAAAGAATTGGCGGCAAAAATTGCCATAGATGAGGTGAAAAACTTTACATCGGAGATTATTGAAAAAGTTATTTTCGTATGTTTTGATGATGAAAATGAGGATATCTACAAAAAAAATTTAAAGTAATGGAAAAATATAATTTCAGATTTGTAGATGGTCCTAAGAATCAAAATACAGGATTGACGGCTGAAGAAATCAATTTTCTTCAAAAAGAATTAAATCTGAAATTTCCAAAAGAGTACATTTATTATCTTCAAAACGCAGGAAGAAACTCAAATGTTTTTCAAGTTGAAACAAATGCTGATGAATTAAGAAAGAATCAACACAAATTACGATTAGAGCTTGATAAACTTAATGTATTACAGAAAGAAGATGTTTTATTTATCAAGAAAGAAGTTGAATATGTAAAATATTTTGATTCAAATTTTGAAACATATTATTTTTTTAATTTATCTGAAAATAGAGAAGTCCCTAATCTTTATATTTTTGAAGAAGTTTGTATAAATGAGCATTGGAATACTTTTGAGAAAAAAATAACAAAGTCAAAGGAAGATAATTTTGTTGCTTTCATTAACAAAAAAACAGATGATAAATACGGAATTACCATAAAGCAGCATATTAAGAATATTCCTTTGTATATAATTTCAATACCAATCTCTATTATTTTGGGGATCATATTGGGAATTGAGATTTTAAAAGATAAAATAACAAGCAAATGAAAAAACTAACCATATTAACCGGCGCCGGAATCAGTGCCGAAAGCGGAATAAAAACCTTCAGAGACGGAGACGGTCTTTGGGAAAATCATAGCATCACAGATGTGGCAAGTCCGGAAGGATGGCGAAAAGACAGAGCTTTGGTTCTTGAGTTTTACAACCAAAGACGAAGACAGCTTCACGAAGTCGAACCGAATGATGCACATCGATTACTGGCAGAACTGGAAAAACATTTTGAAGTTCAGATCATTACCCAGAATATCGATGATCTGCATGAAAGAGCAGGTTCAACCAATATTTTACATTTACACGGCGAATTATTCAAATCCTGTTCTTGCAGCGATAAAAACCTGATTTACGAGCAGAAAAATGACATCAACATCGGCGATAAAGCAGAAGACGGAGCGCAGTTAAGACCATTTATTGTTTGGTTCGGAGAAGACGTTCCGTTGATGAGAGAAGCTACGAAAATGGCAAAAGAAGCCGATATATTTTTGGTAATCGGAACTTCTTTACAGGTGTATCCTGCAGCGGGATTAATTCATGATATCAAGGATGACTGTCTTTTAATCGTGATCAATCCCAACGAAACAGGTTTTGGGTACGGACAGAGAGCCGTTGTCATGAAAGAAACCGCAACGCAGGGAATGAAACTGCTTTTTGACAAACTGGTAAATCTTGCATAATGGATAACACAATAAAAGCCGGAATTTTCGGAGTTTGTGTGGGTGATGCTTTAGGCGTTCCGGTGGAATTTAAAACCAGAGAAACTTTAAAAGCGTTTCCTGTTGAAAATATGTGTGAATTCGGATCGTGGAACCAGCCGAAAGGAACTTGGAGCGACGACAGTTCGTTAACGCTTTGTATTGCCGAAGAACTTACAAAAGGCTATGATCTGGAAAAAATAGGACAAAGCTTTGTGAAGTGGGTAAAATACGGACATTGGACGGCTCACGGAAGATTGTTCGATATTGGCGGAACAACAAGGCATTCTATCGCAAGATTAATAAAAGGAGAAAGCGCAAAATTTTCGGGAAATATTTTTGAAGAAGATAACGGAAACGGTTCCTTAATGAGAACACTTCCGTTGGCGTTCTACCTTAAGGACGAAGAAAATATTGAAAAGCTCTATCAGACGGTAAAAGAAGTCTCTGCAATCACACACGGACATTTTCGCTCGGTGTTTGCCTGCTTTGTTTATGTAATTTTTGCCATTGAATTAATCAAAGGGAAAGATAAAAAAGAAGCGTATCAGTATACTCAGAAAACGGTGTTGCAATTTGCAGAAATTCAGGGTTTTAATCCGAAAGAAATACAGCTTTTTGACAGAGTTTTAAAGAATGATATTTCAGAATATCATGAAGATTCCATCAGTTCAGGAGGCTACGTTCTTCACAGTTTAGAAGCTTCATTATGGTGTTTCCTGAACTCTGAAAATTATACTGAAGCCGTTTTAAAAGCCGTCAATCTGGGAGAAGACACCGACACAACCGGAGCCATTACAGGCGGAATTGCCGGAATATATTACGGCTTTGAGAGTATTCCGAAAGAGTGGTTTGAAGTTTTGGCGAGAAAGGAGGATATTGAGAAATTGTGTGAAAAATTAAATGAGAAACTGAAATGAATAACCTTGTAAAATCAGCAATTTTCGGAGTTTGTGTGGGTGATGCATTAGGCGTTCCGGTGGAATTCAGAAGCAGAGAACAACTGAAACGTTCTCCGGTGACAACCATGAGAGCTTTCGGAACGCATCGTCAACCTGCGGGAACGTGGAGCGATGACAGTTCTCTTGCTTTATGTCTTGCGGAAAGTCTCAGTAATAAGTATGATCTCGAGAATATTGCGCTGAAATTTTTACAATGGTATAATGAAGAAATCTGGACACCTCACGGAACTGTTTTCGATATCGGAATTGCTACTTCACAAGCAATCCATAGAATCGGAAAAGGAACTCCTTCAACTTTATGCGGTGGAACAACGGAGTTTGATAACGGAAACGGTTCCTTAATGAGAATTTTGCCATTGCTGTTTTATATCAAAGACTTTTCCATTGCAAAACGTTTTGATACGGTGAAAGATGTTTCCGGCATTACCCATGGACACATCCGTTCTGTTTTGGCGTGTTTCATTTATCTTGAACTGGCATTGGAAATCCTGAACAAAAAAGAAAAATGGGAAGCATACACAAATATGCAGAGGAATGTCAGAGAATTTTTGGATAACAATCCGGTTTGTTCACAGGACGAAATGAATAAATTTCACCGGATTTTAGAATTGAAGGTTGGCGATTATGATGTTGCTCCATTGCATACTTTACAGGAAGAGGAAATAAGTTCATCAGGCTACGTTCTTCACAGTTTAGAAGCTTCATTATGGTGCTTTTTGAACTCTGAAAATTATACTGAAGCCGTTTTAAAAGCCGTCAATCTGGGAGAAGATACCGACACAACCGGAGCCATCACAGGCGGAATTGCCGGACTGTATTATGGTTTTGAAAGTATTCCGAAAGAGTGGGTTGATGTTTTGGCGAGGAAAGAGGATATTGGAAAATTGTGTGAGAAATTAAATGAGAAACTGAAATGAAAATTTATATAGAAACAAATTCTTATGATATTTGGTGGGGAATTTATGGACTTTCATACAAAACAGGTTGGGAAGATGTAAATATTTTTGATCAAGACAACAATAAAATAGGATATTTCTGCTTAAATACGAAGGCATATTTGAGACACTCCCTAAATTGTATTAATATTAAAGATGAAGAAGACAGAGTATTCAAAAAATTAACTGAAGAATATCTTACAGACGATGAATGCCATTTTTGGTATTGTTATGACCAAAAATCTGATGAAGACTTTTACGAAGTGCCTTATGAAGCTCCTAAAAATCAATTTGGAATAAAGCCTAGTTATATAGAATTATGGCATCCTGATGAAGCAATAGACTTATCTACACTTTTTGATGCTGTAAAAATATTTATCACTAAATTTTTAAAAATTGATGAAGAAAAATATGATTTAGAAATAAAAGATCAAATACCAATTGATGAAGCGATATCATCATTCAAAGAACATATGGAAATATTTGGCAACAGTGATATTCCCATTGCTTTTTCGGATGAATTAATAGAAGACTTATCTCAAAAGTTGAACTAAACCAAAGAGGAAGTCAGAGAACTTTTACAAAAACAAACAAAATGAACGAACAACATAAAAAAAGAATAAGCAAATACCTAAGCTTGGTGCTTAGACACAAACCCGAAGTTATCGGGTTGAATTTAGACGAAAACGGATGGGCAGATGTGGAAGAACTGCAGGAAAAATGTGCAAAACAAAATCGCGCTTTCACTCTGGAAGAATTGGATGAGGTCGTGGAAACCAACGATAAAAAACGCTTTATTTTAAACGAGGATAAAACCAGAATCCGCGCAAATCAGGGACATTCGATTGATATTGATCTGGCGCTGAAACCACAACAGCCACCGGAATTTCTCTATCACGGAACCGCAGAAACCAATCTTGCATCCATTTTTGAAAAAGGAATTGAAAAGAGAAACAGACAGCACGTTCATCTAAGTCAGGATAAAGAAACCGCAACCAAAGTCGGAATGCGTCACGGAAAACCGGTTATTTTAACCATTGAAACCGGAAAAATGCACGAAGACGGAATCGTATTCTATCTTTCCGAAAACAAAGTCTGGCTGACTGATTTTGTGGCTGCAGAATATATTTCGAAATGACAACACAGGAATTTGATGAAGCCGTAAAAGACTTTTCTCCTGAGAAAGAGGATCTAAAAGAAAAGGTTAATGAATTATTTGGAAAAGGAGTGGGAACCGTAATAACGATACATTTTATTATTGAACATCTAAAGTGTACTTTATCGAAAGCGATGGAAATTGTGGAATCCTGCCCGAATTATCACAACAGATTTAAATGAAAAGAACATTAGCAATAGGCGACATTCACGGAGGATTCAAAGCATTGACGCAGGTTTTGGACAGAGCCACTGTTACAGAAAACGACACCCTGATTTTTCTCGGAGATTATGTTGATGGCTGGAGTGAATCTTCGCAGATCATTCAGTTTTTAATTGAACTTGCCGAAAAGCAGGAATGTATTTTTATCAAAGGAAATCATGATGCATGGACGGAAGACTGGCTTGCTTTCGGCAAAAGTGAAGATGTATGGCTTTTCAATGGCGGAAAAAGTACAGTAGAAAGCTATTCAGATTTCTCTTTGGAAGAACTTGAAGTTCATCTTGAGTTTTTCCAGCGAATGAAAAACTATTATGTCGACGATAAAAACCGACTGTTTATTCACGCAGGATATTCGTCCATGCACGGTCCCGAAAAGGAAGTCTATTCCAGCAATTACCGTTGGGACAGAACATTGTGGGAAACAGCCGTTGCAATGGATAAAACCTTGGCAAAAGACTCAGAATTTTATCCGAAAAGGCTGCTTTTATACCATGAAATTTTCATCGGTCATACACCCACACTGCATTTGGGAAGTAAAGAACCCATCAACAAAGCCAATGTCTGGAATATAGATACCGGAGCCGCATTCACCGGAGCATTAACAATCATGGATGTCGATTCCAAAGAATTCTGGCAGAGTGATCCCCTTCCGTCATTATATCCCGATGAAAAAGGCAGAAATAATTATACTGTAAAACATAAAAACCGCTAATATCTTCTCTAAATTGGGAAGATATTTTTTTTGATACTTAAAATCAGCGTCATCAGCAAAATCAGCGGGAGCAAAAGTCATTTAGAACGTAAACCTGCGATTGAAATTCTAAATGAGACTTCAAGATAGAGAATTCCTTAGCTGAGTGAAATCAAAGATTCGACGAAGTCATAAGCCTTTGCGAACGAAGAATATTTTCAAATTTTTTAATAAAATCTTTGCAGTCTCCGCGTTAAAAATAATAGGTTTCACAAACTTTAAGTAATTTTAAAGCCCAAAATACCACTCAATGAAACTGAAATATCTTTTCCTGCTGCTTACTTCTTCATTTCTTTTTGCCCAGACTCAATTTCAGACCCCTTTTGAAAAAGGAAATGGAAATCAGACGGTTACTTATGATGAAATGAACAGCTATTATCAGAATTTAGCTAAAAATTTCAACACCATTCAGTATCTTAAAAAAGGAGAAGACGACAACGGAAAAGCAATTTATGTGGTCATTTACAACCCTTTTCCCGAAAAAGACCTTGATAAATTAAGAAAAACCAAAGCCGTTTTGTTCATCAATAACGGAATTCATCCCGGCGAACCCGACGGAATCGATGCGACCATGATGCTGATGAAAAATCTGGCAACCCGGAAAATCAAAACACCGCAGAATTTCATTATTGCTGCCATTTCAGTGTATAACGTAAGCGGAATGCTCAATCGCGGATCGTTTTCCAGAGCCAACCAGAATGGTCCGGAACAGTATGGCTTCAGAGGAAATGCCGGAAATTATGACCTGAACAGAGATTTTATTAAAGCAGATACCAAAAACGCCAGAAGTTTTCAGGAAATTTATCAGTGGTTAAAACCGGATGTTTTCATTGATAATCACGTAAGTAACGGAGCAGATTATCAATATACATTTACTTACATTTCTACCTTTAAAGAACGTCTGGGAAATGTTTTGGGCGAATATTTTTACAACAGCTATCAGGCGAAAAATTTAGAAGACCTAAAGAAACTGGGTTACGAAAGTACACCTTACGTTAATATTCATGGCGATATTCCGGAAGTTGGCTTTGCTTCTTTTGAAGATTCTCCGAGATATTCTACAGGATATACTTCGCTGTTCAATTCTCTTGGAACCGTTCCCGAAACACATATGCTGAAGCCTTACGACAAAAGAGTGGATGCAACGTACAAATATATGTTGGTGAACCTTCAGAATTTAGATCAGGATTATCAGAAAATAAAACAACTCAGAATTGAAAATTTAAAGCAGTACCAAGCCGGAAAACAGTACGGAATCCGGTGGAAAATAGATTCTACAAAATATACCACCATGGATTTTAAAGGTTTTGAGGGAAAATACAAACCCAGTGAAATTTCCGGAAAACCGAGACTCTATTACGACAGAAGTAAACCCTTCACGAAAAACATCAGGCTGTTTACAACCGCAGTTCCTACAGGTTATATCATCATTCCGAAATATTATGTCATTCCACAGTCGCAATATCGTGTTATTGAGGAATTTAAAAGAAATAAAATTCAGATGAAGCCCTTTCAGAAAGACAGTACCATTGCGGTGGAATCTTACAGAATCAATGATTTTAAAACCGTTAAAAATCCATATGAAGGACATTATCTGCATTTCGAAACAACGGTAGATAAAGCGGATAAAAAAATGGCTTTTTCAGCAGGAGATTATATCGTTCCGACCGATCAGGAAGGCGTAAAATATATTATTGAAACCCTTGAACCGGAAGCATTGGATTCCTTTTTCAACTGGAATTTCTTCGACGGGATTTTAGCCCAGAAAGAATACTATTCAGCTTACATTTTCGAGGATACCGCCGCAGAATTACTGAAAAAAGATAAAGATTTAAAACAGAAATTCGAAGCTAAAAAAGCAGCCGATAAAAAGTTTGCGGACGACGGAACTGCCCAGCTCGACTGGATCTACAGAAATTCTCCTTACTTCGAAGAAAAAACATTCAGACAATATCCGATTTACAGAATCTTATAAATTTTGAAAATTGATTTAATTTATTGATAATCAGTATTTAAATTCCGTGTTTTTCCCATGTGAAAATGTTGTTTTTACGGACTGGATTTCATTTTTATAAATCGAAATTTGGTAAACAAAACCAATAAAAACGACAATTATGGCAACCAAAAAACAATTTTTCGTTTCTCTTGAAGGCGTAGACCTTACCGACGAACAATTAAAAAACATCGACAAGGGAATTCAGAATGTAGTGCTTTCCGAACTGTCCAAAGTAGACAACACTCAGGCTTTCGGCGCACACAGAAATTTCAGAGAACTGACTAAACCCTTAAAAGTGAAAGACTGGTTTCCCTGGGGAATCATTATTTTCAAGCCGGGAATTGATATTACCAAGCAGGTTACAGACATCCATAATCAGATAAAAGCTTATGGAGGCTAGTTTTAACTCTTCAAAAAAGATGTGTCCCAGCTACGTTGGAAAAGTTGGGGCGCAGCTTTTCGGAGTCGTCAATAAAGACGGAAAAGTACAGTTT
>NZ_JBBCQL010000062.1:0-20651 GCF_037149975.1 Chryseobacterium sp. VD8
TATAACTTGTCGGTGAGGAACCATATCTTTCAATCTTTGTGAAGTTGTTATTTTTTCTCAGATAGAAGTTCTTTTTTCCGGAACTTCTAGGCTGTCTTGTTATATCCATACTTCCCTGAGCATTAAGATGCCTGTGAGGAAGGTAGTCGCCTTCATAGATTAACATTTCACCATCCAAGAGGTAAATCTCAGATTCATAGCTTGGATCAAATGTTGGAGTACCCCAACGTGTATCCAATGTGATACCTGAAATTCCAGTAATATCCCAACCTTCACCCATCCAGCCATTTCCTTTGCTACTGTTATAGGTAATGTTCAATTGCGGCTGCATTCCATTGGTTCCTGCCGGAATTTGAATTGGATAGGAAATGGCAGCATCACCTTTCTGATTTGCTGTTGGCGGTGCCATCAGCTGTACGCCTGAAGTCGGATCAGCAGATTTCAATCCACTGATAGAAGTTGGCGCAAAAGAATTGATTGTTGGTGATTCGGGTACGGAGATTATACCATTTATATAATCATTATCCTGTCCCGCATTGAAAACGACAAGTTTTAACTTTTCGTCAACAACGGCTGATGGTTCAATTTTCCATTGTTTATTACTATAATCAAAGTAAAAAATTCGAATATCTTTAGGAGAAGTTTGCCCTAATTTCCTTTCATCATAAGGCATTGAAACTTTAAGCTTTTTACTTAAGCTTCCAGATTCAAGGGATATTCTATATGCCGAATTATTGGGCGTAACATTTTTAATTCCCTGAGTTGTTGAAGGAAAATCCTTATCACGTAGTTTCTGCAGTTTTATCAGTGCAGATTCCGAGGTTCCTTTCTCAACATTGACATTTAAGTGCTCATAACTTAAATCATAAGTTTGCCCATTTAAAATTTCCAGTGTTTTAGGAGTGTAATTATCCCTGCCGACTATCTTGAAAGATTTTACAGCTTCCGGAATTTTAAGTGTCCTGATTTGATTTCCATGATGAACGGTATATGTTCCATTTCGATTGTCCTGTTCTGAGAGATCAATTAGTTTCTCAAATTCCTTTCCGTTATTCTCAACAGTCTCATTATTGATTTTTAAACTTTGTGATTTCTTGGAATATCCTCGGACATAAAGTTTATTTGAAGAAAGTATGCTGCTGATTTTTAGATCATCAGATAAATCAGGATCAGAAGAAAACACTATCCTTAAATTCTTGATCTTATATTTAATGCCAGCGGATGGTGGGGTAAATAATATAGTATTATTGCCACTTTTTAAAAGATCAATATTGAATTCCTCTTTCTGGTGGCTCCAATCCGCATTAGGTCGAATAACTTCTCCGCCTATAGCAATATCATGATTGATAGATCTTGATACAGATTTATAATCATCAAGGCCAAAAAGATCATACTCCAAAAATGCAGTTTTTGATCTGTCAATTTTCCCTTCTATCTGAATGTTAAAGAAATTATCAGAAATATTATCTGTCTCTTTTTCAGAGAAAGTTCCGATAGTTCCCTGATTTTCGTCAGCATCAAAAGCATCAATAACTGAATTTCGGTCGATGTTTTCATCAGTTACTTTATTGCTTTCAAAAATTTCTGTTGATGGCTTTTCCCAATTTTGATTTAGTGGTTGGGAAAGCGAATGTTCTGCTTTTTCCTCTGGCGGATCTTTTGCATCCGTAGAAGATGGTTTGTTACCAAGATTTAATTTAGTCATTAAATCCTGTTTAAGCATGCGTACCTTTTGCCTATCATCTTTATCAAAACTTGCGAATACAAGCATACAGGTAAAGAAAAGCACAAAGAGACACGACTTCTTACTAGGAAGTTTGTGTAAATCGATTCTCATGGTGTTATTATTCTACGATTAATTTGAAAGTTTTAATGATTTTCCCATTCTGCGTGAGATTAATCAGGTATGAACTCTGGGTTGGTAACTGGTTCACATAATGATTGGAGTTCCTGTCAACTTTATCCAACGCGACCAATCTACCTGCGCCGTCATATATAGAAACCGTTAAATTTTCCATTGGCGGAAAACGTAAAGTAAAATTCTGTCCTTTCTTAACTGGATTCGGGTATAGGACAATTTTTTCAAGATCAAGGGAAAGGTTATTAGGATCAAGAGCTTTATTGATAACTGTTTCGTCCTTTTCCTTGATATCTTTGGTAGGACTTATAGCAAATGTAAAAAGTGCGGAATCACCTGTTTCATCATCTTTAATAAAGTCCACTTTGTTGAAAAAAATATAATTGTCCGTTTCTATCCCTTGAATCTTTCTTGTGTCCCCAGCAGTATTGGTTATTAAAAGCCAATATATTGTGGGTAAAGATCTGGGATTTAAGATTGATTTTTCGATTCTTAGGGAATAACCGGATTTTTGGACCTTAGAGCCTAAAAGATTTATTTGCCAATTGCGGTTCAATTTCGAAAAATTTCCCTCCTGAGATAAGTTGAGGTCTTTATCGTCATCGGACCAAAGGATAAATTCATTGTTGTTTAATAGCGACGAGTTTTCCGCATTGGTTCGTTTGATTTCATTTAACCCTATGGTCAGGATTCGATCTTCAATATTGGTTGACTGTTTTTGGTAAAGCTCATTTCCATCATCCCTGCCCATTCCAGTTAACCTGGTCTTAAAGTTTCTGTGTTTGTCGGGGTCCCAAATAACAGTTCCTTCACTATTATAATATTTTGAATTGTCTAATGAGATTCCATATTTTATCGAAAGATAAGAGTGGATATTATTCAATTCTTTTTGTGTGGCCCTTCTTGGATAAAAAATCATTTCATGAAGGTTCTGGTCGGATAATTTAATATTAAGGCTATCAGTTTTACCTTTTGCCCGATCAGGACTGCTCATATAACTAAAAATACTTGGCCGCTTTTTTAATTCTATATCATTCTTTTCCCCTTTCTGGTAACGGTTATTTGAAAGTGCGACATTTTTTTCGGGATTATCCCATATCAATTCATTCGCTTTGGCAGTATGAACAAGACTGAGTGTGTGACTTTTATTCTTACTATACCTGATAAATTTTTTGACGACTTTATCTTTTATTCCACAATGGAAGTTCAAAAGATTTTCGTCCTTACATTTGAGAGCGTCTCTTGAATGAGGATCTATTTTTTCCCAAATTTGAGTTTCCCCGGAAATTAATTGGGAAAATGCTAATTGGGAACCTAAAAGAAACGCACAGAGCATGACTCTTGAAAAATCAATTCTTTTCATAGGCTATAAAATGTTTTTTGGTTAGTGCTAGGAAACCTATGAAAATAAAGATCCATGCATCTTATTATTATAAGATACGTTTAGAAATAATCAACATCTGGTTTCTTAGCGGTATTCTGGCAATATTATAAAAAAAATCGATACACGGTATGGGGGAAAACCCCATATTTTTAATGGGTGTTTTCACGGTATCAAGTTGAGATATAGACTTTTAAATTTTAATAGGAATGAAATGTATTAAAAAAGCTTATGATTTAGGGAGTTGATGCTTAAAAAAGAATGAGCGTCCAACATAGTAAATTTTCAACATCTATACAGGTCTTACTTTTACGTGTTTCCGTAAGGAATTATCGATTTTATAGCCGATAGCGTAATGAAATTGCCCTCCATATATCTTTTGCAAGTTCCTGATCCGCATCTGAGTTTTCAAAATACCAAGTTTTGTCTCTCTTAAGAAGTTTTTGAATCACTCCATCCAGTAGAAGGTCTACTTCAATGATATCCTTAGTAATTCCTCGTTTTAAAAGTCGAATCTGAAAATCTCTATTCTTATAGGTGATCCTAAAAATCTGTCCTGAATTAGCGTCAAATTTTGAATTAATTGTATCTTCCATAGTTATGAAACTTGAAATTAAAAAAATGAAAGTTAAAAATCCAATTTATCGTACTATTTTTTTCTAATTTCAAATAGAAATTTTAGTATATTCCTGATATTAAAAAGCCTTTATTAATGCCTTATAAATATTCAGATGAACAGCGAATAGAATGGTTAAGAAGCCTAAATCCAAAATTTGATGATCAAAATTGGCACGATGACGTCGTAGTCCATTTCAGCCATATCAAAAACTTTGATTTTTTTATATCTGCCGGAACGTTTAGGGAAAAAATAGATCCCAGTAAAATTTGTGGGATTGATTACTCCTATGGCTACAATTGTGTAATGTATAAACCAAAAGACTGGCGATATTATTGGCTACAGTTTTTTACTGATTTGCGCAGGTTGGATCGTGTTATTGACAATTTTCCAACCAAAGAAACGGTGATTGAACATATTCATAATGCAAAAGAAGCGAAAACTGTCGTTCAGTACGGCAACCATTACTTTACAATAGGCGGACAACATCGATTATGCCTTGCAAAATTTTTAGAAGTTCCCGAAATTGAGGTAGACGTAATAAAATATGTTTTTGACCGAGTCCATTTCGCTCACGAGATGCGTTTTCAAAGAACTATTCCTGCTCTGCAGGAATTAGGATTTCTATCACTTGATTATCATTCTGATCTCCATTACGATTTTTTTATCATCGAATTTGCTGGCGAGTATGTCTCCGTAAAAAAAAGATATGCACATTATATATTGAAAAGATATACGACCTTAAAAAAGATGCCATTGAAAGGATTTCTAAATTATGTAAAAGCTATGGACGCAAATTATTATGACAAGAAGAGGATTGATGAAGATGTCAAGCTTTATATCTTGGATGCCTACTTGTTAAAGCACCTTAAAACACGTAAAAAGTTAATTGATGTTTACGTAAATAACCAATAAAAAATATATTAATCATGCTTCAAAAAACGCACAAGATTAGTTTCCATTATTACGACACGGGAGGTGGTGATGCAATCCACATTAGATTTTTAGGAGAAGATTCGAACTGGCACAATATACTAATTGATGGAGGTTACGCTCGTGAATATAAAAATGCTTTTGCTCAACTTATTAAAGAAATTTTAGCTGCTGATGAAATCGTTGATTATTGGATAATCAGTCATATTGACAGAGATCATATCGGTTCAGTTTTAGGTTTCCTGCAGGATAAAACCATAAAAGATAAGTCCAAGGCTGTTAAGGGATTTATATTTAACAGTACCTCCGAACCTATCCAAATACCCCGTGAGAAAATTTCAGTCCGTGATGGCATAACATTGAGAGAATATATCAAAAAGAGTTATTTTCAAACTGAAACGTCTATTAATACGGAAACAAATCCAATTGAAGTTTTTGGCCTGAAAATGACGATACTTTCGCCTACGCCTGAAAAGCAAAAAAAAGCGGAAGATTTATGGACCGAGGAAGAGCGGACAATGAAAATTGGAAGAAAAGCTTCACAGTCAGACCATGCGAAAACTATAGCTGAACTTAAAGACCTTCCGTTTCATCAAGATAAGGATGAGGTAAATGGCAGTTCTATCGCTACCCTTGTTGAATTTGGCGACATTACGGCTTTACTTTTAGCAGATAGCCATCCCTCAGATATTGAAGATAGTCTTTCTGCCTTGCGGTACAGTTCAACAAATCCCATTCCGCTCTCCTTTATGCAATTATCTCATCATGGAAGCAAAGCAAACACTAGTATTGAGTTATTAGAAATGGTCAAGACAGAAAATTTTGTTGTAACCGGTAACGGAATCCATAATCAACATCCAGACAAAGAAGCATTGGTAAGGCTATTAGAATATGGAAAGAAAAACGAAATAAAAATTAAAATTCATTATTCCTGTGACACAAAGGAATTGAGAGATCTATTTAAAATTGATGCAAAGATAGAAACGTGTTACGAATTTGAAACTACCTATAAAGAGATTGGTCCCGAAAACGAACTATTTTTATTTGAAGAAATCACTGACAATATATGAATCTAAAGTTACCCCAGCTTTCTACCATCAGAATTCAATGCAATGAAGACATTGGGACCGCAGTTATATACTTTCCAGATGCTGATACTGATTATGTATATATTTTAACCGCTAAACATTGCTTAGTTGGAGAAAAGTTTAACAAAACATATTCTAAAGAAGGAATACTACTGGATCAAATTTTTAATGATGAGTCTTTGACCTATCATTCATATGTTCTTTCAGATACTGCAGTCGTGATAACCTCTGTAAATAATGAAGAAGATCTGGCCTTAATTATTGTACCTGCGAATGATATAGTAGCGCTAACCGGAAAAAGGTTTTTCAGTCAGGTTATTGATGCGGATGATACTATCCAAGAATATACAGTTAGGGGATTCGCAAATTTTAATGATCAAAAAGACGACCAGCCTTTTTCGCTTAAATTTCTTGAAAATAAAAAGCATAATCCGAATATTTTTACATTGCATCATGAAGGATCACTAGATACTTTTTATCAACAGGCCATGTCAAATGTAGCTGGTCTTTCAGGATCAGGAGCATATGCCGATCTGTTCGGAAATCTCTATTTTGTAGGAATAATTCATACTTACGTAGATGGAAATACATTTATAGCAACGAAGGTTTTAGCTTATAATAACCTCATTGATCCTAACAAATTCAAACTCATCGAAGAATTGAAACCCGAAACTAATCCTGAAATATTGGATAGTTATGGGAAAATGGATAAAAATAGAGAAATAATTAATTTGAGAACTAGGGAGACAGTTGGTTCATTCACTGTTCATCGTGACACATCCCTTTTGATTCGTGCTATTAAAGAAAATAATCTTGTCGTTATCCATGGAAAGCCCGGTGTAGGAAAATCAGCTCTGGCGAAAGCCGTCGTGAAAGAATTAAAATCCGAAGGTGATTATACTGTCATTACGCTTACTCCAGAAAATCTCTACTGTAATACCTTAGATGAAGCGATGAAGAGTGCCGGATATAATGCGACAATCCAACAAATTGTCGGTAGTCCTTTATCCGCACGAAATGTTTTGATTTGGATTGAAAGTTTTGAAAAATTAATAGAATCCGAATTTTCGGGGGCATTTAATGAATTGCTCCAAATTATGAAATCAAATTCGCGCATAATTCTTTTAATAACAGTTAGGGAATATTTATTACAGAGGTTTCGCATTCATTTTTATTTTGAGCTTCCAAAAAATAATACATATTTAGAAGTCAATGATTTTAATGATGGAGAGATACAACTAGTTCAGGATGCCATCCCCCAACTTAAAACATTACTTGAAAACCCAAAAATCAAACATTTACTTCATAACCCCTATTATCTTGACAAGGCAGTTCGTATTATTCCTTTCCTGGAAAGTGAGCAACAATTAGATGAAATAAAATTTAAGAAGTTGATGTGGCAGCACATAGTAGAGAATGGAAATACCGCCAGAGGAGCTGTTTTTTACGAAATTTGTGTAAAAAGATCACGAGAAATGTGCCTCTTCACCGACTTTCCAGGAAGCGAAGACACGATTTCTCAACTTTTGAGGGACAATATTATACAACAGAACGATATCGGAATAAATCCTGAATATAGTCCCTCACACGATATTTTAGAGGATTGGGCGCTGATAAGATTTATTTCAGAGCAAAAAAAGCTGATGCCAGACAGTAGAACTTTCTTAGAATCCATGGAAAATAACCCTGCAATAAAAAGAGCATTTCGGTTGTGGATGGAAGAGTTCTACCTTACTGAGCCGGTCAAATCGGTAAGTTTCGTTCATGAACTTTTGCAAGATAGCTTATTGTCGCAATCATGGAAAGACGAACTTTTAGTTGTATCACTCCGTTCCAGGAATGCTGCAATACTTTTAGATGCACTAAAAGATAATCTTCTTAACAACGAAGGGCGATTCCTGAAACAGATAATGTTTTTACTCCAGATCGGATGTAAACGTATCGACCCGGCCAAACAAAGTTTAGATCAGTTATTGCCAACAGGTTCCGGATGGGACTATATTATTGACTTTATTTGGGATAATTATGCTACAATTTCATCGTTCAAAATCGATACCGAATACATAGCACTTATTGAGGCGTGGTCGAAACAACTACCTGACTTCAATCCTCAAATAATCCCATCATGTGCCAAAAGTGTTGCCAACTTTTTGGAAGACTTCGTTCATCGAGTTCAGAAAGCATTTATTGGAGCGGTAAAATATGATTCAGTGAGCTCGGTATTAGAGCCCTATGTAAAAATAATCTTTCAACTGACCGCTTCGGACCCTTCGTTAGTTGAAAACTTAATACAGGCTGCTAAAAACCCACATGTTGGAAATGAGCGATGGAATAATATCCAATTTTTAAATCAAATTCGAAAATGTATTACTGAAGGCGTCATGGCTGACCAAATATGCCGTTTTTTCCCACATGATGTATTGGAGATTGCGAGGGAAGATTGGTTAAATAAAGAAGAAGATAGAAGACCACCTTATACTCCTATCCATTTTCGTAGGTCCGATGCAAGGGATTTCGGTTTGAGCCGACGATTTAATACCGAACATGGTTTTCCAAGTGCCTATCACACATTTTTTTATTGGATGTTTCTCTATCATCCAGATAAAGCATTAGATTTCATTATCATTTTTTTAAATGCTGCGTTTGAAAAAAACCAAAGCGTTTTAAAATCGCAAGGTGAGGATATTGAAGATATTACCGTAAGCTTCCACGATGGCACTTCGAAGTCTTATTATGGGACCTATGACTATTGGTCTATGTATCGAAGTAAAAGATCTGAAAACCGGCATATCGCCTCCTTATTAATGGCTCTTGAAGCTGGACTTTTAGACTTAATTGGGGAAACAACAGATCAACAATTAAAAGGGTACCTTCAAAAAATTATCAAAGAATCTAACAATGTTGCATTTCTGGGAATTACGATAAGTGTAATACAAGCACATCCTGAACTTTTAGATGAAAATTCGGTTTGTTTATTAGGTATACCAATTTTTTTCTGGTGGGAATCAAGCCGATGGATGTCAGAATTATATACTAATGAAGTATTCAATGATGATGAATACGAGAAAAATGAAAGAACCAAGTCCAATTCAAAAGTTCACCGGCGAAAATACTATCAGGGCCTCGTAGGTTTTGTTTTTGATTATATGTTTATCTATCGGACCCATAATGATCTATTATATAAGGAAATTGATAAAATGTGGGAACAGGCTCCAGCTGAGGAATTTCAATGGAGAAAGTTTCTATTTGATATGGATGCCCGTAAATACCAATTTATACCAGTTGAATATAACGGTAAAAAAATGCTCCAGATTCAACCAGCCTATGATGAGGAAGTTCGAAAAAATGTGACAGAAACTAATGATCTTGACACAATACCAGCTGTTAATGTTATCTGGGCAAAAGATGCGTATGACAATAAACCTATTGATGATCACCATTACGAAAAGTGGCGAGAAGGATATGATTATATTCAACAATCAAAGGGTCACTTTGATTTTATGACTTCGAAAACTCTGATGGCATCATTAGGTTTACGCGATTTTTTTACAGAAATGGACGAGGAGCAATTAGTATGGTGCCGGAAAATAATCATGGACTTTGCAGAAAAAAATCTGATGGGCCAAGAATCTATGGATATGTATCTTGACGTTTTTGGTAAGCAGGCGGCTCTTACTGGTCTTTCATATAATATTAATTACGGAACAGACGAAAAAACTATACTGAAAATAAAGGAATTAATTTTTCGATTGCTTATAAGTGGATTGGACGAACAGGAACGAATTGCGCTTCAAGCTGGGATAGCACATCAACTCGTAAAAGATGATCCTGATTTTGTATTAAATTGCTGGTATGGCCTGTTATCCTTCATAGAATACAAAAAAGAAATGAATTCTATTGAACAACGCCGCAGGGATGCTATGTGGATGTACGGGGAGGAAACGGAAAATGAGAATACAGATGTTGTAAAGGAGGAAGAATTTGTGGATCATTTAACAACAGTGGTTCTTAATGGCAGTATTGAAAAACCTGCAAAACTATCATTCACTCTTGATATGCCCACTCACTGGCTTCTTGATGATGCTCTGCGCATTATACCTTGGACAACGACAGTTGCGGAACAACATAACATGGTACAAGAAGTTCTTAAACTTCACCTGGAATTTTTAGGAGACAAAAAATCTTGGAGCAAGTCTGATTTTTTTGAAAGTAGACATGCATTCACGTTCTTCTATCCAAGATTTTTACTTTCACAATCCGTTGAAATTTCAAAGCCTCTTTTTAAGGAATTATTGAATCTTACCATAACTGAAGACAAAAAGCTAAATACCACTGATGTAACAAATTATTTGTATCGGCTCCTCAAAGAATTTATCCGGTCTGTTGCAAATGGCTCACCTAAAGATAATTTTTGGGCACTCTGGGATGTTTTACGAGAGTGGACACTTGAGAATGAAACAACGGTTTACATACCGCTCTTTTTTATGGATCTTGATTGGACTGCGGAATCGGAAAATTGGCATGTGCTTGAAGGAAAAAGCCTTTATTATAAAGAGTTTATTACCAAATATGGATTTAACAAAATAAACGAGTGCATCAAATTTTTGAGTGGTGTGGCTTTTCAGCAGTTTATGCCGGAATCTTTAAGTTGGGTGGCCTTGATGCTTAAAAGCCAAAATGCTTACGAAGTGAATAGGAAGCTATTGGAAAACTTCGCTGAGAAAGCTTTTTACAAATATGGAAACGACATAAAAACTAACAAAGAATTGCTGGCTGATTATCTCTTTATCTTGGATTTTCTAATAACTATCATTTCCCCAAAAGCATACATGTTGAAAGATGAATTAATACAGTACAAATAAAAATATGAAAATAGAAATCATTGTAAAAAATATCAAAGACGCCATAAATGTTCTACTTGAAAAAGAAACTGGTAATCTAGCAAGAGGTCTTAATGAACTTAATATTTCTACTCATCTGGCCTTTTATTTAAAGCCTTTTTTCCCCCAGTTCGACGTTGATCCCGAATATAATGGTGACATAGATAAGCCAAATGATAGGAAGGCGCTGGATATAGCAGAAAATCGCATGATGGAAATAGGTTTTAAACCAAATGAAAATGATAATTACAAAATAAGTCCTGACATCATTATTCATCGAAGGCAGACAAACGACCATAACTTAGTTGTAATCGAAGTAAAAAAGGACAGCCATACAAGAAAACATAAAGAATTTGACCTGATTAAACTTGAACACCTAACCATTGATTTTCTTGGTAATCATTACAATTACAAATTAGGTATAGCAATAATTTTTGGAACTAAAAAGAATACGGGCAAATACGATATTCGTTTTTTCCAAAACGGCAGGGAATTCCTGGAAGAAAACATAGTTTAGTACTTATAATCTATGTATTTTAATAATTGCATCACTGAATAGTCTATTTTCATAATGTATTCGTCTTCGCCGCCGTAGTCTCGTAGAAATCGGTCAGAAAAACCGTATCCGCCATTAGCTTTTGCTTTTTTTAATACATCGCTAAGGGGGTAAAAGGTATTTCTGTATTTCCCTTTATTGATTTCCAATGATGGCAGACAATCTTTTGTATCGCATATAATCCAATAGCCTTTTCGCTCACCGAATCTTACAGCCGAATATGCCGTATTTGTAAAGCTCGCAATGTATTCTGCTTTAGATCTACGGGGAATGCTTCTGATCAGTATAGGTTTCGTCTTTGGGATGAAATTTCTTAATACAATTTCCCATACGTCATAATAAGCCTTAAATTTTTCACTTCGGTCCGTATAGACCCAGTTACAGATAAAGGTTATTGTATCGGCTGAAGGTATGATATCTTTCTCAAAAATATCAATTAGGTTTTGAGCTATTTCTTGCTTTTTGGAAGTTGTTAGGCGATAATAATCCTTCATGATTGCTTTATTTTTTTGGGAGAAAAGGGTAAATTAATTATTGTATTTAATGTAGCGCTCTAAAGCGCTTTGATATGCGAGAGAATCTATAATTCTGTCGCTCGGAAGACTTGCAAGATACATTTCCAAAAGATCTTCCGTCGCATTATCATACTTCACTCCAATTACACTTCCAAGGAAAACAAAAAGAAAATTTTGACCAAAATAAGTATATGCTGCAGATTGGTATATTCCTCCACAACCTTGTTGTTTTTTATTATTTGATTCAAATGCTGGGATTAAATTCGCAAAATATTTGTTAAAAAGAGCTCGTAATTGCTTTTTATTTTCAATCGCAAAAGCGGGATATAAATCTTCAAAAAGCTGATACCTAATGTTGATAAACTCTCTCCTGAATAATGGATTTTCGTCTTTAACGACATCAATTCTAGCATCAGTGATGGTTTTCCAATCAGAATATCGGTCAAGTCTAACCTTGTCAATATTTGCTCTTTCTGCTGCTTTAAGCCTTTCAATACCGTAATAAGCGAGTATGATTGTGATTGTTGCGGCAAACAATCCATTAAATTTGCTGAATTGATTAATGTAAAAACTCATACCATCAGGTGAAAAGTCGAAATGATTTTCGAACAGTAACCTTTGAGTTGAAATAAATGCAATAAATGATAATACAAACATGCATATGGCAACCAATATGATTATAAATCTGAAAATAGACCCGATGTTCAGAATTGATTCTAGGTATCGATAAATAAGTTGAGAAATACTTTTCATTATTGGTCGCTTTTATAGATAACTAAGATATAAAAAAATAGTAAAATTAGAAGAATGATAATGCGTATCAAATCGTTAGTGTGTTCAACTAAATTTTTAACAGAGGAATCAGCTGTAAACTTACGAGTAAAAAAAGAATGGTGTTAATCAGAAAATAAATAAAACATCAGCAAATAAATCATTTACTTCTTCACAAATATTTCATCTTGTGATACAAAACGTCTTTTTAATTCACAAAAACGATGGTGAATTCACCAGTGATTTCACCACCGATCTAAAGTTATTTTTGGATAAATAAAAACTATTAAATACTTTATTAAGCTGATTATCAATGCGTTGAGAAAAATAAGATAATATCAATAACTAACTGAATAACAGTTATATACGCAAAAAAAACTTACTTATAAACTGGGCATTTTGTCCCTCATTTTTAAAATTATAAAGTTTAAACACAAGTATGAACTTAAAAATCTGTCAGAAATGAGCAATTTTTACTATTATCAAATCGTCAAAATATAACTCATTTTTTGATCATTATGCTTCCTAAAAAATTGACAATAATTTCTTGAATTACAGTGGGAAATAATGAAAGTTGTTTCTATTATATTTTGTTCATTTTTATAAAATCCGTAAATTTGTAAGAGTTATTATTGGTTTGTGCGAATTTATCCCTTATATGTCCCTCAATGGTGACAGACCATTGAAAACTAGGACTTTCCAAGTTCTGTATCGGGAAATAATTTAGCTTTCCTTTGATTTCTTTTTCTTTCTTTTATTTGACTATCAGTTATTTATGTGATTTATAGTTTCTTTTATTTGAGTTTATTTTCTATATTTGTACCACTTTTGTACTAATTCATTTCTGACAAATAGTTGAAATTGGTACAAATTAGTACAAAATATAACTTATGAAAATATCACTTGTTAGAAGAAAATTGAAGGACGGTAGAATTAGTCTTGCAATAGAGTTTTATCGAGGCTCTGAAATAAATGTGGAAGGCAAAAGAAAGCATCTTAGAAGTTTTGAGAATTTGGATTCCTATTTAATTTTAGATCCAAAAACTCCCAATGAAAAAAAGAAAAATAAAGAAACTTTGGAATTTGCAGAGAATGTACTTGCAATTAGAAAGGCTGAATATGCGCAAGGAAGATTTGAATTAAAAAATACTGCAAAATCCAAAAGAGTTTTTCTAAATTTTTTTGCAGAACTCACTGAAGAAAAGCAAAAACACGATTCTTCCAATAATTATGGCAATTGGTTTTCTACTTTACAACATCTCAAAAAGATTGTTCCAACAAATATGACCTTCGATGAAATTGATGAAAATTTTGTCAAAAAAGTTCAGCGATATTTTGAAAAGGATGCTCTTACTAAAAGTGATCTTCCACTTTCTCAAAATTCAAAATATTCATATTTCAACAAGTTCAAAGCGGCACTTCGAAATGCTTTCGATAATGGTTATTTAACGGTAAATTACGCTTCAAAAGTAAAATCCTTTGAACAAGCTGAAAGCCAAAGAGAATATCTGATCTTTGATGAATTACAACGTCTAGCAAAAGCGGAATGTAAATATCCAGTTTTGAAAAAAGCTTTTCTTTTTTCGTGTTTATCGGGACTACGTTGGTCAGATATTAACACTTTGACATGGAAAGAAGTTCGTGATGAAGGTGATTTCTCTAAAGTCAATTTTAGACAAGAAAAAACGGATGGTGTGGAATATCTCTATATTTCAAAACAAGCCAGAGAATTATTAGGAGAGAGACAAGAATCGCAAGAAAGGGTCTTCAAAGGTCTGAAATATGGAATGACTTACAACACTGAGATTATACGTTGGTGTAACAGAGCAGGTGTTTCTAAGCATATTACTTTTCACTCTGCCAGACACACTAATGCTGTATTACTGCTTGAAAATGGAGCAGATATTTACACCGTTTCAAAAAGATTAGGACATCGAGAATTGAGAACTACACAGATTTATGCGAAAATTGTTGATTCTAAAGCTAGAGAGGCAGCAGAGATGATACCAGAATTAATTATTGAATTGTAAATTCCGTTTCTTTTCTTGTCGCAATGTACACTTTTATGATATAGAGTAATCTTTTTTAGCCTTTTGATAATTTAAATTAGATGAAAATATTCTTTTTTAGCCCAAACATGATTAATAGTATTGTTTTTATTGTATTCCATTATGATTTTTGTTTTACTAAGTCAAACAATAGAAACAGATGGAAAATAGCGAAATAATTATCCACAAGCTCAATAGAATAGAAAAGTATATTTTCGGTCTCAAAGAAGTATTTAATGTAGAAGAGCTTTCACACTATACAGGGTTTAAGAAGTCCTATATATACAAATTGGTCCACAAGAATTCTATTCCGTTTTCTAAACCTTCCGGAAAAGTTCTATTCTTTGAGCGAAAAAAAATTGATGAATGGTTGCTGAAAAATAGCCATAAATCAAATGATGAGATCCAACAAGAAGCGACAGAATTTTCTTTACGCAAAAATAAATGGTAACTATTAGCTTCAGAACTTTACCAGTGCAAATTTGTCAATACAGTAATTCATCAAAATGGTATTTCAATATCACAAGTTGATCATCTAAATAATTCAAATGTTACAAATTTTGTCTTCTTGTATTGTATAATTTTAAATATAGATTTTAGTAGTGGTGGTAATTTGGTGACATCAGGCTAATCTACTTGAAAAGTATATGTTTTTAATTCGGAATATGTTTCCAATATGTATTTTTGTTATCATAAGTAATTAATGATGAACAAGCCTATTTTTTCCGAGTTTTTTCTTAGTAAATTTTTATATGATTTTAAATTATCTACTGTGCCCAATATTCGACGAATAAAAAATCTTGTTGAATCACTTATTAAAGAGTTGGAGTCTGGAAAGTTCAGTAGTTTAAAAGAGGAGGAAATAAAATCTAGATTTGTAATTACTTTTTTTGGAGATATCTTAAACTTCAATTATGGAAATGCTCACACGTGGATGTTGCGGGAAGAGAAAAAATCATTGACAGACGGTACTAAGCCCGATGGGGTTCTAGGTTATTTTTATGCGGATAAAAAGAAAGATGAAGTTAGGGCCGTTATAGAGGTAAAGGATGCCAATACTAATCTGGACGAAAAACAAAAACGGGAAAAGAGTATTTCGGCAGTGGAACAGGGATTTAGCTACGCGCATAAGACTGGTGGAGATTGTAAATGGGTCGTGGTTACTAATATCAATGAGATTCGATTCTACAGATCACAAGATAGCTCGAAATATCAGGTTTACCTTTTAAAAGATTTAAACAATGAAGATAAACTGAAGGAACTTTTATTTCTATTTCATAACGATAGATTTATGAAATATGATCTTACTGAGAGATCCAATACAGATACGCTGTTCGAACTTTCTAAGGATCAATCAAAGACTGAAAGTGAGAAACTTCATATTATTGATAAGATTTACTATTCACTCAAAAGGTTTGAAGAGTTTGGTTTTGTGAATCCAGATTATCTTGCTTCTATAAAGCCTTTTAATATTTTGGATGAATATGTATGGCATTATCATGATCATAAGCTTTTTACGATCAATCCGGAGATATATAATTTATTGAGAGGAATTTCAGTTCGTAAAAAAGAAATTATTTTTTCCACTGATTTACAGGAAGAATTAGGGATAGAGGATGTCGATGAAGCTATGGAGAAAATGAGATGGTCGTTCAAATTTCTCAACAAATGTATGATCACTGAAATTCACGCAGTTCGTAACTATGAATTAGAATTAGCACCAAAAAAAGGTGTACTAAAGTTTCCAAAGACTCACATTTTCACCTGTAAGCCTGATAATATTGCAATAGAGGATATTGATTTAAGCTATGAGGATAATGTTTGTGACTGCATGCTTTGTAATTACAGAAATTTTGATTTTGATAAACTTATCAGAAAACTAAAGCAAGCCGACGGAAACTTAGATTATATAACTATGGAGTATGCCTTTGGAAATTTTTTGGTGTCTTCGAATAACTATAGAACGTCCTATTTTATATTAAATGAAATACGGAATTTGACAAAAATTAGTCCTGAAAAGGGAGTGACCTATTTCCTAGCTGCTCTGAATACCACTTTTTTAAATCACCTGATTCAGATGTCATCATTTGGAGATACAGAAGAAATCCGAAGCAACATAAGAGCAATCGATATGGATAAGCTACTTTATAATGAGTTGGAATTTTATATCGAAAGGGATGTGTTAGATTACTTAAAGAAAGTGAAGGACGATGATCTTATTGATAAGGTTGAGGATAGTGTTGATCAGCTCCTTGAGCAAGTTAATGAATTAAAGAAACTTATCGATAATGGAGGCTCGCAAACAGGTCCAAACTATGCTTACAATCTGCTTGTAAATTATGAGATATGCTTCAAACATCATTATGGCAATTCTATTTTTTATGTAAAATTTAATAAGTACAAAAGAATCACTGCACTCACTTTGCAAGCTTTAGTAACCAGTTATAATACTTCAGGGTATGGACTTCAATATTTCAATGATTTTATCTTGACGGAAAGTATCTTACATATCCATTCTACAAAACTACAGGAAATACTTTCAAAACAGGAAGTTATAGAAGTTGATCAGGAAAGCTTAAACAAACTGCTGTTAAAACTGAACAAACTTTTGAGCAGTTCTATAAAAAAGGGTTTCTTTAATGATTTTGCAAAAAATGAAATTGTAGCGGTTCAACTGGAAAACTGGAATTTTGGACAACAATACAATATTATTTTTACAAATAGTTTCACCGTTTTTTCAAGATTAGATCTGAAAAAAGAACAATTTGCACCTTTAATCAAAACTTTGATAGGTTTCTTAGATATAGAAGACAATCTGGCTCATTACAATTTAAAAGAGTTCGAAAATTTTATGATCAGACGTGGAGATTTATTTGAGGAAAAAGATCTGGAGTCTATTTTAAATATTGCGATTAGAAGGGATAAAATGCATAATCACAAATATGAAGGTTTAATAAGAAATGTCCCGAAAGCCTTTTTAAAGCATAAGCCACAATACAAGTATTCCAATATAAATTTAATTAACAGGCTGCTATTGAATTGTCAGCGAGAGGATGGAACTTTTAAGAATTTCAGAAAAGCTATTAATTTGGCTCTGATTGCAGATGATCCCTGTAAGAAAATTTTATACGGTGCATTCACAAATTTTCTAGACATACAATTTGATGAGGAATTCTATAAACTATTACTACATGCCGGAGTGATTAAATTTGATGAAGGAGATTATTTTGAGAAATATCTTAATGATGTCAATAACAGAATCGGCTACAGAGATTTTAAGTTAGAGTTCGTTGAATCAATTAATTTGTCTTTTCTGAATTTTATTCTTCTTATATCCAAACTTAAAATTGACTTTCAGTTAGCATGTTTTGAAAAATTAACGGGCTTAAATGCTTTTGAAAAGTGGCTTTTGAATCCTAAGAAATTTGATTATCAAATTTTTGACACCAATTGGCTGATATCGGTTGCTGAATATCCAAATTTTATTAAACGATTATCAGATATTCCTGATATCGCTATTGCTGTTGAAGAACGACTTGAAAAAGATTTTAATTCATCTTTGGCGGAAATTAAGTATAAATTTTTAAAAAAAATGGGAGAAACATTAAATTAGTGTATTTTGGTTTTCGTTATATTTGTATGAATAGTAGTATATTAAATACTATTCCTTTATATTCAAATGAAAATCCACGGTATATTTATAGGAATTGATAGGTTTCAATCTCCTTCAATAAATTGGCTTTCTTGCGCAAGACGAGATGCAGTTGCATTATATTCTTTGTTTTCTGATAATCTTCAGGGAAATTTTCATTTGATATTCGATGAAAATGCAACAAGAGATTCGATAGAATCCCGAGTTAAAGAGCTATCCAATTGTTCAGATGACGATATTGTAATATTTTCTTTTTCAGGACATGGTACAAATACCCATGAATTAGTAACCTACGATACAAATATTAGCGATATTGGCTCAACGACAATTGCACTGGATACTTTGGCAGAATGGTTTAAAAATATTCCCGCAAGACAATTAATATGTATTATTGACTGCTGTTTTTCAGGAGGAATGGGAGCAAAAGCATTAGAGGTAAATTTCGCTTCAAGAGAATTTAAATCTGGAGAAGAACTAATAAAACAATTTTCAGGTAGTGGCAGGGTTATATTAACAGCCTCAAAGGCTACCGAACCCGCTTGGGAAAATGGAAAGTTAGGTCATGGTTTATTGACTTATCATCTGCTAGAGGCATTACAAGGAGCAAATGAAGTAAGAAAAGATCAAAAAATCGGTATATTCCGTTTATTGGAGTATGTTACATCAAGTGTTAAGAACTCTGCTGGTGAATTAGGTGCTGAGCAAAATCCCATGTTGTTAGGACAAATAACGGAAGAGATTAGTTTCCCTATCTTTAAACCAGGTAGATTGTACAAAGAAGCTTTTCCAGAAAGGAACCTTTCATTGGTGGATGCAAGTATAGAATCCTTGCTGGAGTTTGGATTTCCTAATGGCATTATAGAAGCATGGAAATCTAAGATACCATCACTAAACCAATTGCAGGTAGATGCAATTAATGATTATGGCATTCTTACGGGTAACCATCTTGTAGTTTCCGCACCTACATCTTCTGGTAAAACAATGATAGGAGAGCTTGCTGCTATATATGGAGTTTTACAAAGAAAAAGAGCTGTATTTCTTCTTCCTCTAAAAGCATTGGTAAATGATAAGTTAAGGCATTTTGACGAGACATATGCATCTTTTGATATTAAAACAATCAAAGCTACAGGAGAAAGTGTTACTGACGATATTATACCATTGATGAAAGGACAGTATGATATATGCTTGATGACTTATGAAAAGTTTGCAGCCATTATATTAGCTAATCCTTATGTTCTTAATCAAATTGGAACTGTTATAGTAGATGAAGCTCAAATGATAGCTGATAAAAACAGAGGATTAAACTTAGAATTTATATTAACATTATTAAAACTTAAGCGTAGAGAAGGTATTGAACCCCAGATTATAGCTTTGTCCGCAGTAATTGGTGATTTAAATGGATTAGAAAGGTGGTTAGGTGGTCGTCTGTTATTACATTTTGAAAGACCAATTCCTCTAAATGAAGGAATTATAAAGCTCAATGGTGATTTTCGGTATATTGAATCTGATACAGGGGATGAAATTACAACAAACCTTGTAAGACCCAGTTTTAGGAAGGGATCCAGTCAGGATATTATAATCCCGTTGGTTCAGAAATTAGTCAACGAAGGTAAAAACGTTATTGTTTTCCGACAGACAAAATCAGAAGCACAAGCTTGTGCAATGTACTTGGCTACTAATTTAGATTTACAGCCGGCTTCCGATGCAATTGATTTATTGCCACAAAATGACCCTTCTATTTCCACTCAGAAACTTATACAAACGTTAAATAAGGGAGTTGCTTTTCATATTTCGGATCTTGACGCTGAGGAAAGATCTGTTATAGAAGATCAATTCAGAAGCAAACAATCAGGATTAAAAATAATTGCAGCAACTACAACTTTAGCTATGGGAGTTAATACTCCGGCAGAAGCAGTCATCATTTCCGGTCTTACTCATCCAGGTAATACTCCCTATTCAGTTTCTGAATATAAAAATATTATAGGTCGAGCTGGTCGATTAGGTTTTGCTGATAGAGGATATTCTTTTTTGATTGCAACAACTTCAATCGCAGAACATACTTACTGGCAAGACTATGTTTTGGGAAGCCCAGAGGACATGCAATCTAATTTTGTTTCAAAAAACACAGATAGTCGCTCATTAGTGTTAAGAGTACTGGCTGCATCCAAAAGAGGAATGAGCAGGTTTGAAATTATTGGATTTTTGACAGAAAGTTTTGGGGCTTATCAAGAGAAAATAAAATATAACACTTGGGACTGGAGCTCAAACGATATTGATGCTGCCTTAAATGAACTTACTTATCATCAGCTAATAGAGATGGATCATGAAAGCTATTTTAATACCACTGTAATAG